>JAZNLM010000089.1:0-8838 GCA_045579105.1 Candidatus Flemingiibacterium sp. | reverse complement strand
GAGTATGATCTTACAGTGACCGTACTGACCCTTACCACCGGACTGACGAGCGTACTTGTGCTCGTGGTCGACTTTCTTTCTGATGGTTTCCTTGTAAGCAACCTGAGGCTTACCGATGTTAGCTTCTACCTTGAACTCACGAAGAAGTCTGTCAACGATGATTTCGAGGTGAAGCTCACCCATACCTGCGATAATGGTCTGGCCGGTTTCATCGTCGGTGTAGGTTCTGAAGGTCGGGTCTTCCTCTGCGAGCTTCGCAAGCGCAATACCCATCTTTTCCTGACCAGCCTTGGTCTTAGGCTCGATAGCAACGCGGATAACCGGCTCGGGGAATTCCATTGACTCAAGAATGATAGGATCATTCTCGTCGCAGAAAGTATCACCGGTGGTGGTGTTCTTTACACCGATAACAGCGGCGATATCGCCTGCATAACACTTGTCAATGTCCTTACGTTCATTGGAGTGCATCTGGAGAATACGGCCGAAACGTTCCTTAGAGTCTTTGGTGGAGTTGTAAACAGTAGTACCTGCTTCAGCAACACCGGAGTAAACTCTGAAGTAGCAGAGCTTACCAACGAACGGGTCGGTCATAATCTTGAATGCGAGAGCAGAGAAGGGAGCGCTGTCGTCGGAAGGACGTTCAGCCTCTTCTTCAGTGCCGGGGATGATACCTCTAATCGCGGGAACATCGAGCGGAGAAGGCATGAAATCTACGATTGCGTCGAGAAGCTTCTGTACGCCCTTGTTCTTATAGGAAGTACCGCAGACAACCGGAACGATCTTGTTGTCGATAGTAGCCTTGCGAAGAGCTGCCTTGAGCTCGTCAACGGTGATTTCTTCACCCTCGCAGTAGCGCATGAAGAGATCCTCATCAGTCTCACAAATAGACTCGATCATTGCGGTACGATATTCTTCTGCCTTTTCAAGCATATCAGCGGGAATTTCTTCCACGCGCATATCCTTACCGAGGTCATCGTAGTAAACGTCAGCCTTCATTTGCATAAGGTCGATAATACCCTTGAAGGTATCTTCTGCACCGATTGGAAGCTGGATCGGCACTGCATTAGCCTTGAGGCGGTCGTGCAGCATCTTTACTACGCGGTAGAAGTCGGCGCCCATGATGTCCATTTTGTTGACATAGCACATACGCGGAACGCGGTACTTGTCAGCCTGGCGCCAAACGGTTTCGGACTGAGGCTCAACGCCGCCCTTTGCACAAAGAACGGTAACGGAGCCGTCGAGAACGCGCAGGGAGCGCTCAACCTCAACGGTGAAGTCAACGTGACCGGGGGTATCAATGATGTTGATACGGTTGTTGTTCCAGTGGCAGGTGGTAGCAGCAGAGGTAATGGTAATACCGCGCTCCTGCTCCTGAGCCATCCAGTCCATGGTCGCGCCGCCGTCATGAGTCTCGCCCATCTTGTAGGTAACGCCCGTGTAGAAGAGTATACGCTCGGTCGTGGTGGTCTTACCAGCGTCGATGTGAGCCATTATACCAATATTACGGGTGCGTTCAAGCGGGAATTCTCTTGCCATGGTTTTCTCCTTTCAAGAAATCGTGTGTTAAGATTAATATCTGTAGTGCGCAAACGCCTTGTTCGCTTCTGCCATTCTGTGGGTTTCTTCCTTCTTCTTGAAAGCGCCGCCCATAGAGTTGATAGCGTCAATAATCTCGTTTGCGAGCTTCTCAGCCATGGTCTTTTCACCACGAGCTCTCGAATAGTTAACGATCCAACGAAGACCAAGAGTCTGACGTCTCTCAGCTCTTACCTCCATCGGAACCTGATAAGTCGAACCGCCGACGCGGCGCGCCTTAACTTCAAGCACAGGCATTATGTTTTCAAGTGCTTCATTGAAAGCTTCGAGGGGGTTACGGCCCAGCTTCGCTTCTACGATTGCGAATGCATCGTAAACGATCTTCTGTGCAACACCCTTCTTGCCATCATACATAATGTTGTTGATAAGCTTTGTTACGAGCTTAGAATTGTACAACGGATCCGGTAAAACGTCTCTTTTGGAAATTTGACCTCTTCTCGGCATTGTAACTTCCCTCCTTCATAAAAAATAATGATATCATAGGTACTCGAAAGATTTCTCCCGTAGAATGCTTGAGTAAGAAACGCTTCGGAGACCGTATATCATAATTGCGGATATAATAAACAAATCCCGATTATTTTCTTTTAAACATCAAGCTGACTAGGAAATTCTATACCTTGTTGTTTTCCTCTGAGAGAGCAGGGGACACTCAAGCTTGCATCTTAAGATTACTTCTCCTTCGGCCTCCATGCGCCGTACTTGGAACGGCTCTGGTTGCGGTTTGCAACGCCCTGAGTATCGAGCGTACCGCGAATGATGTGGTAACGCACACCGGGCAGGTCACGTACACGTCCGCCGCGGATAAGCACTACAGAGTGCTCCTGCAGGTTGTGTCCGATACCTGGAATGTAAACGGTAGCCTCAAGACCGTTGGTAAGTCTTACACGGGCAATCTTACGGAGTGCCGAGTTAGGCTTCTTAGGGGTCGTCGTGGTAACCTTTGTGCATACGCCTCTTTTCTGGGGAGAGCTTGCATCGGTAGCAGAATCAGTAAGAGTGTTGAAGCCGTGCTGAAGAACAGGCGACTTGGACTTGTAGCTCTTCTCCTGACGTCCCTGCTTAACAAGCTGATTAAAGGTTGGCATAGCGCACCTCCTTCTTCGAAAAATAATTTAGATTTGTTCATCCTGACCGACGCGAATCTGTCAAGTGTGGACAGCATAAAAAACGTCGTTTCGCCGCAAAAACATATCAAGACAAGCTTAATTATAACATACTGCGATGTAAATGTCAAGTGTATGATTTATAAAAAAGCTTTTTTGAAAAAAATCTCCCATTTAGACAAAATGCGGTTTAACACGGTTAGTATTATCGTAATTTTGACGGCTTATACAAATGAATATGGAAGATTTTATACGTGATGGTGTTACACACTTGCACGTCATTGCATATATTATTAAAAAGGAGGCAAAGTGTGTGCGTGATTTTCTCGAAATACTAATCTGCACACTTGCGGTTTTTGGCGGATATACAATACTTGATATGGTAAAAACGCGTATCCTCTATCCGCGGTGTGTTCGCTCACGGCTTCG
Source organism: Candidatus Flemingiibacterium sp. (assembly GCA_045579105.1). Classification (GTDB taxonomy): domain Bacteria; phylum Bacillota; class Clostridia; order Oscillospirales; family CAG-272; genus Flemingiibacterium. The sequence continues at coordinate 5,710 of JAZNLM010000089.1, read as the reverse complement.
CGGTGCAATTGTTGTCGACTCTGATGAGGAATTTTGTGCAATTTTTCGGTACGCACGGTATCTACAGCGTGAGCAAAAAATTTCATCGGAGCAGTTGATTATTCTCCTCAAAGATGATATAATTAAAGATGAAACACGTCTTTCAAAGCTTGGTGATGTATTTTGCCTTGGTAAGACAAATATAGAAGATTTTAAAGGACAACACGATGATACATAACTCCGTTCACGATAATTCAAAGCTTGTCAGCATTGAGGGCACTGTTGAAAATATAATATACTCAAACGCCGACAACGGCTATACGGTGCTTGACTTATCGTGCGAGGAAAACGACGATATAGTAACCGTGTGCGGCATTATGCCAGGCACTGGTGTCGGAGACAGGATGAAGCTCGTGGGTGAGTGGTCGCATCATAAGAACTACGGCAGACAGTTCAGTGTGGCGTATTACGAAAAACAGCTTCCTGCAACTTCAAATGAGATACTTCGCTATCTCTCAAGTCGTGCGGTGAAGGGTATAGGTCCTAAAACCGCACAAAAGCTTGTTGATATGTATGGTGAGGACACATTTGATGTTATCGAAAATCACCCTGAATGGCTCGCGAAAATACCGGGTATATCAGCAACCAAAGCTAAGGATATCTCGGACGATTTCCGCGAGCAGTTCGGTGTGCGTACACTGATGATGTTTTGCCGCGAATATCTTTCTATGGCAATGAGCGTACAAGTCTATAAAAAATGGGGCGGCGCGGCACTTGACATAGTTAAAAGTAATCCCTACCGACTTTGTGATGAGTTTTCGGGCATCAGCTTTAAGCGTGCGGATGAGCTTGCTGTGGCAATGGGTATAGAGCGCGACAGCGAGTACCGCATAATGAGTGGAATTGTGTACGTTCTTTCAGAAGCGGCGCGACAGGGCGGACACGCGTTTTTGCCGTATTCACGGCTTGTACCGCTTGCGGCAAACGAACTTGATGTGCACAAGGACATCGTTGAAAAGTCCATAGAAATGATGGTGGCGGACAAGCGTCTTATACGCACATCACTCGAAAACATAGATGCGATTTTTGACCGCCGATTTTACTATTGCGAGAAGGATATCAGGGAGAAGCTTGACCTGCTTGATAAGATTTGCCCGAGAGTTGAAACTGGCGATGTTTCGCGCCTCATACAGCGCATTGAACTCGAAGAGGACAAGCACTATGCCAAACTCCAGCAGGCAGCAATTCTTGCGGCGCTCACAAACGGAGTTATGGTGCTTACGGGCGGTCCAGGTACGGGTAAGACGACCGTAATCAGAGCGGTTATACGCATTTTTGAGAGCCTTGATATGGATATAGCGCTTGCTGCACCCACGGGACGTGCCGCAAAGCGCATGAGTGAGGCAACAAGGCACGAAGCGAAGACGATACATCGTCTTCTCGAAATGGAATTCGGCGAGGAAGATACGGCTCATTTTAAGCGAAACGAGAATGAATTGCTCGACGAAGATATTATAATAATCGACGAGGCTTCGATGATTGATATGCAGCTTATGAATTCGCTTTTAAAGGCAATAAAACCCGGTGCAAGGCTTATGCTTATCGGTGACACGGATCAGCTTCCGTCTGTTGGCGCAGGCAATGTTCTTAACGATATAATTGCGTCGGAAAGATATGCAACCGTCAAGCTTACGGAAGTTTTCAGACAGGCGAGTGAGAGCTTAATTATCAGAAATGCTCATGCGATAAATCACGGAGTTATGCCAAATCTGAATATTAAGGATAATGACTTTTTCTTTCTTGCACGAAGCAATGATGATGCTATTGCGCATACTGTGATTGATCTTTATAAAAACCGTTTACCGCGAACATATGGTGAGGGAATCATGGAAGGTATACAGGTGATTTGTCCATCTCGTAAAGGCGTTGCGGGAACACAGACACTTAACCGTATGCTTCAGGAAGCACTTAACCCGAGAAGCAACAACAAACGCGAAAAAGAAGTGCGCGACACAATTTTCCGCGAGGGTGACAGGGTTATGCAGATTAAGAATAACTACGACCTTACGTGGGAGCGCGACGGTAAAGAAGGCGTCGGCGTTTTTAACGGTGACATAGGTGTTATCGAAACCATAAACATACCTGCGGAACAGATGGTTATAAATTTCGATGATCGAGTAGTTGCATACGATTTTGCAAATCTCGCCGAGCTTGATCACGCTTGGGCGATTACTGTGCACAAAAGTCAGGGAAGTGAATATCCCGTGGTTATAATGCCCGTTTCGCCGTCGTGTCCGCCGATGCTGCTTTCACGTAATCTGCTTTATACTGGCGTGACGCGTGCACAGAAAATGGTCATTCTCGTGGGTGATTGCGATGTTGTGGCTGCAATGGTTAAAAATAATCGACAGATAATGAGATATACTGGGCTTTTCAGACATAATGAAGATTAGAGATTTATTCTTTCCGCCTAAATGCGCCGCTTGCGGATCACTGCTTGATATGTCGATGTTTTCGGAGCCTTTCTGCGAGCGTTGTATGGCCAAATGGGAATTTGCCAAGAGGTCTGTTGTTGAAGCGCATCACGGACAGCCGATACGCGTATTCTTCGACAATGACGGGGATGAATACGGACGGGCTATGTTCCTGCTCTATTACGAACCGAGCAATTTCAACAATGTGGAAAGTAAATTGCTGTTTTCGCTTAAAGACCGCGGCGAGGAGCGTTCCGTAGATTTTGCTGCACGCGAACTTGCAGATATGATTCGGCGAAATGTGCCATTTCTTGACAGTGTTCGCGACAACTCTGTTATAGTGTGGATACCAAGGCGAATCGGCGCGGTCAGAAGGTACGGATTTGATCATATGGAGCGCGTTGCAAAGCGACTTTCGTACTATTTGTCAGTACCATCAAATCTTCTTTTGCACCGCAGACTTTTTGCATTTGAGCAAAAGAATCTGTCTTTGGCTGAAAGAAAGCGTAATGCACATTCCACGATGACTTTGGTGAAAGGCGCGAACCTCATAAACAAAACGGTGATACTTATTGACGATATCATAACGACGGGAGCCTCGCTTGAAGCTGCGGCGTCGCTTTTGATGAATGCAGGTGCTACGCAGGTAATATCCGTTGTGCTTTGCGCCACTGAGCGAGAACAGGCTGATATATACCGTGCGGATAACGGCTTTAATATTATTAAGAACCGAAAAAGCAAGGAAACACCTGCAGATTTTGAATGTCTTTAAAATTTCTTTTGTGTCGGAAACGGTCACCTTTTAAAAAATATACAAAAATTTCCCCAAAAAATCGGCATAATGCGAATTTACAAAAAATCGGTCGGGGTGTATAATGTAATAGCCAATGGCTGTAGGTGTGCTTTTGGCATATTTTATCAAATATCACACAGAAAAAACGGACATGCGGAGTAACAAGCTAATGTTACACCCTCGCAGTGCCGTTTTTTCGCTTTTTTCCGAAATTATTAAACTTTCGTAAAAATTGCAGCGATGGGGTGGAAATTACCATCAGATTGTGGTATAATGTTAAAGATATATTATTATATCTAAATATCTATGAATATTCAAAGGAGATTCGCGTCTGCGGACAGTGTATAAAAGCATGACAAATTACGTTGAAAAAATCGAAAACAGTGATCTTCCGGTTGTCAGACTTCGTGGGCTTATTGTATTTCCCGGAACGTCTGTAAGCATGGAGATATCCGACAAAAGCGCGCTTTCGGCAATAGATGTTGCTGCAAGACACGGCGGTCTTATATTTTTCATTCCTCAGGCAAAGCAGGGGACGGATATGACGCCAAACCGCGTGGGTACTGTCGGAAAAATCAAACAGAATATCAAAATGCGCGATGGTTCTCGCAGACTTATCGTCGAAGGCGTTACCCGCGCAACTGTGGTTGAATTTGCACCGCAGGGGAAATACGAAATGGCACGCATACTTATAAAATGGTGCAAACTCACCGACGACGGCGGACTCAAGGGCGAAGCTCTTGTACGCGAAGCGAAATCTGCTGCAAAGAAGCTTGCGGAGCTTATGCCTAAGCTTCCGACAGAGCCGAATGTGGCTATTGACGGCATTACCGCGCCCGACGTGCTTGCGGATTTTATCGCCGCACAGCTTCTTGTCCGCTATAGTGACAAGCTTGCTATACTCAATATCCACGAGCCTATTGCGCGTGTTGAGGAAGTTATACGACTTCTTTATGATGAGATCAATCTCGTTAACGTGGAGCTTCAGATTCAGCAAAAGGTGACCGCCAATATGAACAAGCGTCATCGTGAAACTATCCTTCAGGAGCAGATGCGCGTTATCGAGGACGAGCTTGGTATCGGCGACACTCCCGAGCTTAAAAATTACCGCGAAAAGATAAGGGCGCTTGATGCCGCTCCAGAAGTCAAGGAAAAGCTCACGCAGGAGCTTGACAGACTTACCAAAATGCAGTTTGGCTCTGCGGAAGGAAGCGTTATACGCAACTATCTAGATGCTGTGCTTGCGCTTCCGTGGAATAAGGCCACCAGGGACAGAACAGATTTGAAGAGAGCGAGAAAGATACTCGACGACGATCACGACGGCATTGATAATGTAAAAGACAGAATTATCGAATTTTTAGCTGTTAAGCACCTTACCGATGCTCCTGGCGGTCAGATAATTTGCCTTGTAGGAGCTCCAGGCGTTGGTAAGACGTCCGTCGGCGCTTCCATAGCACGTGCGCTTGGACGTAAATACGTACGCGTGTCGCTTGGTGGCGTACGCGACGAAGCAGAGATACGCGGTCATCGCAAGACGTATGTCGGCGCTATGGCAGGACGTATAATCGAAGCACTTACCCGTGCAGGCAGTACTAACCCTGTGATACTCCTTGATGAAATTGACAAGATGTCCTCAAATTCTGTAAACGGTGATCCCGCATCGGCTATGCTTGAGGTGCTTGATCCCGAACAGAACAAGAATTTCCGAGATCATTTTATTGAGCTTCCATTTGATTTGTCGCAATGTATGTTTATCGCGACGGCTAACACGCTTGACACCGTGCCGCGTCCTCTTCTCGACCGTATGGAAGTTATCGAGATGAAGACGTACACGCGTGATGAGAAGCTTTCAATAGCGAAAAATCATCTTGTCGCAAAGCAACTAAAAAAGTGCGGACTTTCAAAGAAAAATCTCCGTATTACGGACAAGGCTATTTACACTGTCATCGACAGCTACACTCGTGAAGCAGGCGTACGTAATCTTGAACGCGAGATAGGTGCGATCTGCCGTAAATGCGCGAAGGCTATTGTTGACGGATTGACTGACGAGAAGATTACAGTAAGCGAGAAAAATCTTAGGGATTATCTCGGCGCTCCCAAGGTAAAGCCGGAAAAGATTGCAGATTGCGACGAAGTCGGCGCGGTAAACGGACTTGCCTATACGCAATCGGGCGGAGATATGCTTAAGATTGAGGCTCTTGTGTTTGACGGAAGTGGCAAGCTTGAACTTACCGGATCGCTTGGCGACGTTATGAAGGAGTCTGCACATATCGCCGTAAGCTTTGTACGTTCGCGCGCAAGTGAACTCGGAATAGATGCAGATTTCTACAAGACCAAGGACATACATATACACTTTCCCGAGGGCGCAGTTCCGAAAGACGGTCCGAGCGCAGGTGTTACACTCGTTACCGCGCTTATCAGCGAGCTTGGCAAATATCCCGCACGCCGAGATATTGCTATGACG
>JAZNLM010000088.1:0-5308 GCA_045579105.1 Candidatus Flemingiibacterium sp. | reverse complement strand
CCAAGGTAGCGGTAGAGCGCCACTCCGCCGATTATCACGGCAACGAGCACAACAAGCACTACTGCGAGGATTATGACAAGTCGTTTGCCGCGTCTTGCTTCGCGCTCTGCCTCTGTGAGGGCAGGCTTTGCAAATTGCTTTTTCTGCTTTTCAACAGGCGTTTTTACGGTCTGCGGTACTGTAGCAGATGCATTTTCTGCGCGCGCAGCTACAGAGGTCGGCTGTGCTTCGGTGGGAAGCTTTCGCATAAAACGATACTCCTCTGCGCCGAATTTAACGGTTGTGCCATCTGTAAAAACTATTTCACTTATGTATGCACCGCAGTCAACAACGCTTATCCTGCGCGGTATTATCGCGCTGATTTTAATGGTTTCATCGGTGTTTATATCGCCTGCGCTGTAGACATATTCGTTGAATTTGGCGCTGTCATCAGGTTTAAATACGGGAACGCGAGAGAAACGGTAGCGTATAGTGAAGCTCGTTATCTTTCTCTTAAGGTCGCGGCGTATTACAAAACGAAGTACGTCTTCCTGCCCCTCACATTTGGTAAGTGATACGGAAATTATTGCCGCAGCAGGCTTTTTGTCTGCCGCAAGAGCAGGGGTTCTGAAGTTAAGGGTTTGAGTATTGTTCATAGTATTCATTGTGCATCCCCCTTAACCTTTGAGTCCGTCTTCGGACGGAACCAGCGGAATACTGTCGAGTGGGTGGTCGGTGGGAAGATAGTTTCTTGTGTTAGTACACTGAAAATGCCACCACTCCGAGTTTATATAGGTAAATCCGCAGGATATCATGATGTTGGTCATGTAATCCATATTCGCGCGCTGGCTATCGGTCATCTTAGCCGATGAGCGTGCGCTGTCTACGGTGAATGTGTGCATTGGCGTGGGCATATCAAGCTCTTTGCCCGTGGCGGTGTCGATAAGGGAAATGTCAAGCGCCGTACCGCGGTCATGTATGCCGCCCATGCCGATAGCAGGATTTGCAACCCACTTGTGTACCTTTACTACGTCGAACCAACGTTGCTGTACACTTGTCGGACGGTACGCATCGTAGATAACGACAGTGTAACCGTCAGCCTTGAATCTTTCTACAGCCTTAATAAACTTCTGCAGAGTATCGTACTGCAAAAGGCAAAGATTGCGGTTGTAAAACGGTTCGCCGATAGAGGTGTCGTTCGTTGAAAGCTTCATTGACACTTTTATGTCGTACTGGGAAATATCAATACCCGAATTGGACGGATTTGTGGAGTAGTATACCTTGAGATATTTGCTCACATCGACAAGATGCGAGTATGCAGATATCTTTTTACCCGTATTGTCGGGAGCAACGCCAGTTTCCACAGGGACTTCCGCGTAGAGTGAGCTTCCGTCGCTGACAGCGTGCATGAAGCCGTCTTTGGTATAGCCGAGAAGACGGTGGTTTTCGTTGTATACAGTCGCCCATTCGCTGTTATCATCAGGCTCTGTGATTATAATGAACTCGCCAGAACGAAGCGTTTTATATGGATACATCGAAACTCTTGTTTCGTAAATATCCATCTTATCTACGACAGTCATCGGAAACTCGCCTGCTTCAAGTCTTATGCAGTTTGGCTCGGCGGTGGTTTTGTCGGCGTTCAGCGCTCCGCCGAGGTCACCGAAGCTGAATGCGCGTGTTGGGAATGTGATACCAACGTGCGCTTTGATATCGAAATCTGCATAAACGTGATTTTTAGCCTCGTCGGAAACCTTGCATGACGTCAAGAGGGCGCCATTCAAAATAAGCGCCGTCAGAACGAGCAAAGCCGTGCGGCTGTTATGCTTTTTCACTTTGCATTTCACTCCTTAATTATTTGCATCGGGTATACGCTCATCGCATCCGATGAGCTCGCGTATATTGCGCTCTGCAATCTCAACGATAACCGTGTCGGCACCGTATGAGGAGAGCTGTTCGACGGTGTAACTGCGCTCAAATCTCGCTTCGCCAAATCCTGTTGCCAAAAGAGGGAACATTGCGTTTGCGAATGAGTCGCGGAACATTAAAAGCTTTCTGCCTTGATTTGAACGGGTACGAATGGACATTTGCATCGGGTTTGAGTAGGCAGATGCAAAGCCGTAAAGTCCTTCAAGATTATACGACGTGTTATCGTCATAACGTGTACTTGCAGGGTATAAAAGCTTATCAAGGTCGCCTTCGAAGGAACGGTTATTAACGGGACCGTACTCACCGAAATCGGGAAGTGTGAGGCCGAGCTCTGCCGCTATCGCTTCTGCGGCGATACGCGCGCCTTCAGTATTCCAATGCGTATCGCGCTTGTGGTAGACAAGCTGTTCACTCTTTGCCTCAATAAGTATATCACGAAGGTCGAGATAAGGAACGAAGCGATCGTCAAGTGCCGCATAAAGACGGTCAAGGTCACGATTCTCTGTCTGCATAGTGTAGCGCGAGGGCATCATTTCGCTGTAGATGCTATTTTTGTTAGGAGCACAGACGAAAAGGAAGTTTGCGCCGTTTTCACGCGAATACTTGTAAAGCGCGAGAAGGCTGTTTGCGACGGCATTTATTTCTGCATCGGTCATCGCATTAGCACCTGTGTAGGAGTCAAGTGTGTCCGCGAAGAACAGAAAATCGTCCTTACCGACTACAACCTGCTCATTTCCGTCGGAGAAGATGTTTTCCTTGACGGTGGAGAAGGCGTCTACGACGCTATTTCTGTATGCGAAATTCTTCGCGAAATATTCCTCAAACTGTGTGCCGATTTTTGTGTTTATTATAATGGAATTACCTTTTTCCATTATACTTGGAATGTCTGAGCCATCGACGGTGTTTGCCGCGCCCGGAATAGCAACTCCAAGTGAGAAAAATGCGCAGGGAATAAGGATAAGCGCGCAGTAGACTATCAGAAGTATCTTTTTTGTGTTCATAACGCGCCTCCTTTAGAAATTATAGTAAATGAACGGGTTGAACGAGCTTGATGCGAGCGTCATAACGCAGAGCGCGAAAAGCGGTATGCTGACGGCGTAGCCGACTATCTCGCCAACCTTTTCGAAATTTTTATTTTCAGATGCCTTTTTCTTTAGGAGAGGAACGATAGGCAGAGAGAATACAACACCGAAAATAAGCATCATAACCGTGTACGGTGAGAAGAGAGCCAAAGCGTCCGATACTCCGCCGCCCAAGGAGAACATAGTTCCAATGTATCGTACTGCAAAGTCTATGCTAGGCGAGTTGAACACTACGAAGCCGAGGCACACAGTAAGAAGTGTGTAGACATGGAAAATCGGACGGAGAAGCGGTCTTTTCGAAACCTTTTCGATGTCCGTTACCTGCTCAAACATCATTAACAGTCCATGCCACAGTCCCCAAACAATGAACGTGAAGTTCGCGCCGTGCCAAAGACCGGTTAGGAAAAATACCGCAAGTCGGTTGAATACGGTGCGCATTTTTCCGGCGCGGTTACCCCCGAGAGGGAAATATACGTACTCGCGGAACCACGAGGTAAGCGAGATGTGCCAACGCTTCCAGAAGTCGCGTATGCAGCGCGCCGAATAAGGATAGTTAAAGTTTTCAAGTAGGTCGAAACCGAACATGCGTGCAAGACCTATTGCCATATCGGAGTAACCCGAAAAGTCGAAATAAAGCTGTATGCAGTAACATATCGCGCCTGCCCATGTGAGCATACTTGATGGCTCACTCGCGCTGAATGCCGCGTTTGCTACTACTGCTGCGGTGTTTGAAACGAGCACCTTTTTGGAAAGGCCGTAAATAAATCGGCGAAGACCGAGGGCGGTTTTTTCAACTGTAATCTCGCGATTGTCTATCTGCTCCTTGATGTCGCCGTATTTTACGATAGGACCTGCAATAAGCTGTGGGAAGAAGGATATGTAAAGAAAGAGGTTGCCGAAGCTTTTCTGCACCTCTGTTTTTCCGCGACGAACGTCTACAACGTAGGAGAGTACTTGGAAGGTGTAGAAAGAGATACCAACTGGGATTGTCAGCTCGGGTGAGGGAATATCAAGCTTTGCCGCGGAGTTTACAAGTGAAACAATCCACGGAACGTATTTGAAAAATCCAAGCGCCGCAAGGTTAATGACTACGCACAGCGTGCATATCGTAGACTGCCATTTGTCGGTGCATTTTTTCATAAGAAGTGTCATCGCCCAGTTGAAGAGTACCGAGCCTACCATAAGGATTATGTAAACAGGCTCACCGAAAGCATAGAAAAGCAAGCTTGCAAGAGCGAGCACAATGTTACGCACGGCAAGATATTTTTTTGGTATAAGCGCATGAATAAGCCATAGCGTGGGCAAGAATATAAACAGAAAAACGGTAGATGAAAATACCATTTTGAAACCTCATATCATGTATAATTTGGCAGCACAAAGCGTACATTATATAATACACCACAGTTTACCACTTTACATTATATCATAAGTCGGGCGCCAATGCAATACATTTTTAAAATTACAGTGTAAAAAATAATTTGCGTGAATTTGACAAAAGGACTTGACAAAATTGGCGTGGTGTGCTATAATACTATAGCGGTCGATGAAGACAAGCAAAATGGTAACGGAAAATGCCGGAGTGGCGGAATTGGCAGACGCCCGGGACTTAAAATCCCGTGGGAGTATATCCCGTACCGGTTCGAGCCCGGTTTCCGGCACCAAAACCAATGTAGATATCGCGCGGTAGAGCAGTTGGTAGCTCGTCGGGCTCATAACCCGGAGGCCGCAGGTTCAAGTCCTGCCCGCGCAACCAATTAGTGCGACCAAAAAAGATATCGCACCGAAAACCCGAGATTTTCTCGGGTTTTCTTCGTTTTTCGCCGTTTTTCTCGCTTTTTTGAAATTTGAAAAATAGTCAAAATAAAAAGATATCATTTACCAAAAACGACTGATCGGAGGGATTTGAACTACCAACCTCCCTTTTCAAACCTACAGGTTGTATTTTACAGCCAAATTAAAACTTTCCGGTTCTTGTCAATTATTCGCCCATATGATACAATATTCATAGGATAAGCGCTTATCACATTTATTGTGAGAGGTAATCATTATGGAAATTAACTTAAAAGATACACTGAAATTTTTACGTCATAAGAAAAATGTCACGCAGGAAGCGTTGGCGGAATATCTTGGCATAACCCAACAATCCGTTGGAAAATGGGAACGCGGCGAAGGCTTTCCCGATATTACGCTTCTTCCGAAGATTGCCTTGTATTTTAATATAAGCATTGACGATCTACTGAATGTAGGGCAAGCGCGGATTGATGAGAAGATTGCCGAATATGACGAGCAAGGACGTCGCTATGCAAGAGAAGGTGATATAC
>JAZNLM010000087.1:0-4067 GCA_045579105.1 Candidatus Flemingiibacterium sp. | reverse complement strand
TTCATATTTTCGTCGCTTATATGCGTGTATATCTGCGTCGTGTTAAGCTGCTCGTGACCGAGGATGTCCTTGAGTACGCGCACGTCCACGTTGCCCGTCTGATACATAAGCGTTGCCGCCGTGTGGCGGAGCTTATGTGTGGAAAAATGCTTGTGCTCAAGCCCTGCAGCCTTGAGGTACTTGTAAACCACCCACTGCACGGTCTTGTTGCTGATACGCGTGTGGCGCGAGGATAAAAACAGCGCATTTTTGTCCTTTTGTTCAGCCTGTGCAGTGTCGCGTACATCAAGATACGCGCGAATAGCATCGCGGCAGGCATCGTTTAAGTATATCATTCGCTCCTTCGCGCCCTTACCGAGCACGCGAAGCGACTCCATTTCGCGGTCGATATCCGAAAGATTTATGCCCACAAGCTCGGAAAGTCGCATACCACAGTTGAGGAACAGAACGAGTATGCACTCGTCTCTCTCGCGAGTTTTTGACATCTCGTCCGAGCGCACCGCCTCAAGAAGCAGTTCACTTTCGGAAAGTGTGAGATATTTGGGAAGAGTCTTGGCTTTTTTCGGTCCTTCTATATTTTTTGCTGGATCGTTGTCCATAACGCGCATACTCACCGTCAGATACTTGTAAAAGCTCTTGATTGCGGAAAGCTTTCTCGCTCTTGCCGCAGGCTTGTTTTGGCGCGCATCAAGAGTGTAGTGCAAGAACTCATATATATCCCTGGTCGTGACAGAGGTAATTATCGGCATATCTACGTTTGTTATGTTAATATTCTCAAAATCCTCTTCCGACATAGAGCGGACGTTTTTACCGTTTCTCACAGCAAGTAGAAAGCGAAAGAATGTGCGAAGATCGAGCGCATATTCGTCCATGGTTTTCTGCGAACGCCCCTGCACTGTCAGCTTATAGCTGACAAAGTTACGCACCGCCTCGGGAAGTTCATCGTAGTTAACTAACTTCTGCATACCGCACCTCTGAAAGTTTTGTATAATACATATTATACACCCCCTGTCGGCTTTTGTCAAGAGAATAAACCTTCAGCGAATAAACTGTAAACTTTTAGTTTTTCCCCTTGAAAAAACGCGCGTGTAACGATAAAATATACTTATACTACACGCGACATTTCGCGGGAATTACGGTGATAATTTTTCATGAAATCATTTTTAAGAGAAAACGGCTATGGTATGGTCAAGCTGTTTTTAAATCAGATCGTTATTACAGTATTCGCCCTTATGCTCTCGATGGCAACTCTTTCAAACAGAAAGCTCTCTTTAGCAGTAAGCATTTTTTCGATACTGTTCTTCCTTTATCTCAACTATTCGCAGTGTTGGGAGATCGGAGCAAAGGACAAGCTTAAAATTGATGGTGGACGCATGGGAAACAAGCCCTTAACGGGGCTTTGGCTCGCGCTCGGCGCGAATGTGCCAAACATCATCTCTGCCCTGCTTATTGGCCTCGGCGCAATTTTAGACACGAAATTCGGTCAGAGCATGAGTATGATCTGTGACATCATATCGAGATTTTTAAACAATATGTATTTCGGTGTGATGAATTTTCTAGAGTATGCTATTTACAGAAACCCGTCCGTTTCCAAGGCGGTTGAAATCCTTAACGACACAGAACTTACCGCCGAAACCGTAAAAGCGCTCACCCTCATTGATGATCCCAATTACACAATCCACAGCATAACTCAGGCTATAGACGCCTTGGAGAATGCAGGCACCCCCTCGTCTGCCGTCGAAGCACTCGACCTGCTCAAAAATGCCGCACATTCTCCGCAGATAATCGAAAATTGGTGGTGGTTCTTAGTAATAACCATACCTTCCCTTCTGGTGTGCTTCACGGCTTACCGCTTCGGCGCAAATAACTTCAGAATTCTTTCGGTTTTCGGCATCACCCCCTCGACAAAAGGTAAAAAATAATCGCATATTTAGCGGCACTACAAGGTGGGAGTTCACTCCCGCCTTTTTTGCTTATTTTTTCAATAATCTTCACTAAAAAACCTTGATATTATAAAAGCTTTGTGATATAATATATTGTAGATAAGTCTGAAAATTTGATCATTTTTCAGACCGGAAGTTTTTCGACTTTCGCATCACCCATGCGAATTTCCCTGCAAAGATCGGCACAAGAACTTCCATAACCGTTAGATATGACGATCACAACTATGTCAAACGGAGGCTCGCGTGGATATTACGGTGACAAAAGAGCTTGACGGCATCACTGTCAAGGAGTGGCTATACCAAAACGGAATATCGCGTGGGCTTATAACACATTTAAAAAAGCTCGACGACGGCATCACTGTAAACGGAGAACACGCAACCGTACGCCGTATACTTCACGGTGGCGACGTGCTTTCATTAAGAACGGACGACCGCGCCGAAGACGAGAACGAGTCGCTCGTTCCCACAAAAATGCCGCTTGATATCATATACGAAGACGACAATATGATTGCCGTCAATAAGCCGTCAGATATGGCAACTCATCCGTCAATCGGTCACTTTGACGACACGCTTGCAAACGGTCTTGCATACTATTTTGCCTCACAGAGCAAGCCGTTCGTTTTTCGCGCTATCAACCGGCTTGACCGTGACACAAGCGGAATAGTGCTCGTCGCAAAAAACCGCATAAGCGCTGCAAGACTGGGCGAGCTTATGAAATCCGGCAGAATCAAAAAGATATATATAGCGGTCTTGAACGGCATCCTCGCACCGAGCGTAGGACAGATAAACGCGCCGATACGCCGGCGTGAAGCAAGCATCATTCTTCGCGAAGTGTGCAGCGGCACCGAACCAGATACAAAAAGCGCACTCACCGCATACAAAACTCTCGCGGTATGCTCTGATGCTTCTATAGTCCGCGCCGAGCCGATAACCGGCCGCACTCATCAGCTTCGCGTACATTTTGCTCACATGGGCGCACCGATAGCTGGCGACGGAATGTACGGCACGGCAGAAACAACACCCACCAAGTACGATAGCATGATGTTGCGCCACGCGCTTCACGCATCCGAACTTACAATGAATCTCGGCGGTCGACGTCTTACTTTGCACGCAGATTTGCCCTACGATATGCGCCTGCTTTGCGCCAAGATAGAAGGAGTAAGCACAAAAAATGAAGTTGAAAGCAGTTTGGAATAAAATCCGCGAATACGTTAAAATACCAACGCTGATATTTTTAGCGTTGGCGCTTATCTCCGCGGTTATTCATATAACAAGTCTATTCTCTCCCGAATTTTCGGACTTTTTCAACAGATACGCAGGTTCGGCAGTTCGCGGAGCGTTTGCCACGCTCACAAGCGTACTCCCATTTTCGGTAGCGGAAACAGTTATCGTTCTGCTCCCTATAGTATTTATTCTGCTGATAGTATCATCTTTCCGCCAGGCAAGCAAAGGCTTCTCCTACGGAATTAACAGAATCGTATCTCTTGCCGGCGCGCTGTCGGTTCTCTATTCGCTTTTTGTATTCACCACCGCCGTCGGTTACAACGGCACGCCGCTTTCTCACAAGCTCGGACTTGACGAAAAGCCCGTCAGCGTGTATGAGCTTCGCGGCGCAGCGCAGTATATGATAGACAAAATGGAAGAAGAGCTTGACAAAGTAACGTATGTCTACGGCGAAGGTTCGGTCATGCCTTACTCGCTCGAAGAGCTGAACGTCTTGCTTCTCCAGGCTTGCGACAGTATGGCGGATGAACACGCCTTCTTCCCCCGTCTGAATTCGCGCATCAAGCCGATAGCTCTTTCGGAGCCTATGACCTACACGCACATTTCGGGAATGTATACCTACTACACCGGTGAATCAAATCTCAACATAAACTTCCCGGACTATAACCTTCCATTCACCGCGGCACACGAGCTTGCGCATCAACGCGGTATTCTTCCCGAGAATGAAGCAAACTTCGTTGCGTTTCTTCTCTGTACAAAGTCAGACGACCCGTATATCAGATACAGCGGATATCTCAGCATGTATGAATATTTAAGCACCG
This sequence comes from Candidatus Flemingiibacterium sp., assembly GCA_045579105.1. GTDB lineage: Bacteria > Bacillota > Clostridia > Oscillospirales > CAG-272 > Flemingiibacterium. The sequence goes on along the minus strand of JAZNLM010000087.1, from coordinate 79 downwards.
CACTCTACAGTGCTGACTACGACACCTTCGCGGAGCTTTATACCTCGCTTGATACACGTGTCATCGGAGAGATAACGGC
>JAZNLM010000086.1:0-2485 GCA_045579105.1 Candidatus Flemingiibacterium sp. | reverse complement strand
CCTTACCTGGAAACCGTTTTGCGGTGAGCACTTGTTTTGCCACATTTTGGGCGTTTGCGTTGGTTGCCGTCCTCGCTGCGCTGGACGGCGTGGTAAGCCAATGTATTGTACTGCGTTTACGAAAGGAATAAGAAAATGCAAAAATTAAAGGATAACGGAAAAATCATATCAAACCGCCGCATATCGGATGCGGCACCGCTTTACGATATGCTTATCGAAGCGCCCGAGATTGCACGTGCGGCAACTCCCGGTCAGATAGTACATATCCTCTGCGGAGAGGGAACTACACTTCGCCGCCCTATCTCGATATGCGAGTGTGTGGGCGATGCTGTACGCCTTTGCTATGAGGTGCGCGGCAAGGGTACACAGTGGATGGCGGAGCGTAGAGACGGCGATTTTGTAAGCCTGCTCGGACCGCTTGGAAATGGCTTTACAGTTAAAGAAGGCGAGCGCGCACTGCTCGTTGGCGGCGGCATCGGTATTTATCCGCTTCTGTCTGTCGGTAAGATGTGCAAAGAAGCGAAGGCGGCGTTTGGTTTCAGAAACGCTTCGCTTATCAACTCTCTTGAGCTTTTTGAAAACAACGGAATTAAAACTTCCGTTATCACCGATGACGGCTCAAGCGGACGTAAAGGCTTCGTTACCGAGCTTGTACGCGATGTGCTTGAAGCAAAGGAAGTGGACGTTGTATACGTCTGCGGACCGCGCGGTATGATGGCGGCTGTCGCCGGACTTTGTGAAGAATCCGGTGTACGCTGTGAGGTTTCCATGGAAGAGAGAATGGGATGCGGTGTGGGCGCTTGTCTTGCGTGCGTGTGCAAAACCACATTCAAGTCAAATGAAGGCGCTGTAGGCGAAAAATATAAGAGGGTATGCGTTGACGGCCCCGTATTCGATTCAAAGGAGATTATCTGGAAATGAAAAAAATAGATTTATCCGTGAATTTTGCGGGTGTTACACTCAAAAATCCCGTTGTAACCGTGAGCGGCGCTTGTGGCTTTGGTGAAGAATACGCGCCTTATTACAAGGCGAGTGATCTCGGCGCTATTGCGTGCAAGGGTACAACTCTCGCGCCGCGCCTTGGCAATCCGACACCCCGTATCGCTGAAACACCTGCTGGAATTCTCAACTCTATCGGTCTGCAGAATCCCGGACTTGACGTGCTTATCGACGAGGAGTTACCTCGCCTTAAAAACGAGGGGGCGACGGTTATTGCAAACATCAGCGGTTCTACTATTGCCGATTACTGCAAGGTTGCGGAAAGGCTTTCTGAGACTGACGTTGACTTTATCGAAATGAACATTTCTTGTCCCAACGTAAAAGAGGGCGGTGTAGCGTTCGGTACTAACTCCAAGACAGTTTTCGAGATAACCTCCGAGGTTAAAAAGCACTCCAAGAAGCCGATTATCGTTAAGCTTTCGCCTAACGTAACCGATATCACCGAAATGGCGCGTGCGGCTGAAGCAGGCGGCGCAAACGCACTCGCACTTATCAACACCCTTCTCGGTATGCGTATCGACATTAAGACCAAGCGTCCGATACTTCACAATAACGTCGGTGGCCTGTCTGGTCCTGCGGTATTCCCAGTAGCGGTACGTATGGTATGGCAGGTAAGAAACGCTGTGAGCCTGCCGATACTCGGTATGGGCGGTATCGCAAGCGCAAACGATGCTATTGAAATGCTCGTTGCGGGCGCAGATGCAATCGGCGTTGGTACGGCGATGTTTGCAAATCCATATCTGCCGCTTGAGATTATCGACGGTATTGCAAAATATATGGAAGAGAACGGCATCAAAAATGTGTCGGACATTTCCGCAACGGTACAGCCTTGGTAAAATAAAAGTGATGCGAAAGCACCCCTTTTTAGTATGGAAAAAATCCGCACCGTACAAACGGTGCGGATTTTATATTTGTTTTTACTGATCGTCGTTCTTCTTGCCGGAGAATACCTTGTTGAGCATAAAGGTTGTGAACCAGATAAGACCGATTACAATGAATATTCCGAGCATACCAAGTCCCATGTAGGAGAGGTTATTTACGAAATTCATCGGCTCGAACATAAAGTCGCTGTTTTCGGAAACGAGTATGGCGGTAGGGCCGTCAGCTCCGCCGATGATACCTATAGAAGCGAGAAAATTATACATTATACCGTACCTCCTATTACATAAAGAAGTTGAGTATCAGACCGCCTGCGATAACGGATGCGATCTGTCCGGATACGTTAACACCCATAGACTGCATAAGAAGGAAATTCTGGGGATCCTCCTTGAGGCCCATCTTGTGAACTATACGACCTGCCATCGGAAATGCGGAGATACCTGCCGCACCGATCATGGGGTTGATCTTTTCCTTGAGGAAAAGGTTGAGAATCTTTGCAAAAATTACGCCTCCTGCGGTATCGAATACGAACGCGAACAGACCGAGGCCGAGAATGAGAAGTGTCTGGGGCTGAAGGAACTGTTCATAGTTCATCTGCGAAGCTATC
>JAZNLM010000085.1:0-42081 GCA_045579105.1 Candidatus Flemingiibacterium sp. | reverse complement strand
AGCGGAGTTTGTACATACATTGCAGCCAGTTTATCATTGCGCATATAGGCAACGACATACTTCTCGGCAGTTTTTCCGTCAGGTTCAGCGGTCACGCTATCAGGATAATACGCTGGCTCACGGTAGGCGGTAATGCCTGCGGTAGAATTCGCAGAATCAATGAAGTCGATTTCCACATGATCGTCAAACCATGTCAGAATAGTACCCCATATTCGCGTGCGTATTGCTTCCACGCTCATGCAAAGAACAAATGAGATTGAGCAAATAACGAGAAAAACTGCGGCAACTCTGCGAGTGGATGGCACGAGCTTTGCTATAGATTCCTTTCGTGATTCACGGTGAATACGACGTCTGATTCGTCTGTCGAGTTGCGGCGGTATTTCTGTTTTTGATATATCAATGGAGTTAAGGTATTCGACATCTTCATCAATCAGTATGTCAGACGCTGCAAGTATTAATGCGTCAAGATTCCGATCATTTCGTTTCTGTTCAGATTCGCCCATACAATTCACCTCCTGCCATTTCCTTCAGCTTTTGTTTTGCTTTTCGTAAACGCAGACCAACTGCATTGACAGTTATTCCGAGAATCACAGCTGTTTCTTTATAGGAATACCCCATATTGTAAATCAGTGTGACCGTGTCACGGTATTCCTGTGGAAGCATGCGGAGATACTTTCTAACAATCTCTACAGTTTCACGGCTTAGAATCAACTCATCTGTATCGGCAGCTTCATCGTGAATTTCAGTATCAATCCATTCACCATCAGAATCCTGATATACAGAAGAAGTCTCGGCTTCTGCTTTGCGCTTGTTCTTTTTGTAAATGTTGATTGCTGCGTTTCTACTATATATAACAATCTGAGAGTCTATTTTATTTCTGTCAGATTGCACAAACTTGTCGATGTTATTTATGACGTTCAGCATAACCGTGTCTACTGCATCCTCTGCATCATAGTGATTGTGGAGAATGGACAATGCAATCTGATAAATATATTTATGATAGCGAGTGTAGATTTCCTCTGCACAACTGCGCTCATCATCTTCCATCACAGCCATCATCGTCGTAAAAAGCATCACCGTACCTCCTTTCATTTTATCTAGGATAATACAATTCAACATTATACCACACATTATGGAATGTGTCAATTAAGAGAAGCACTAAAAATTTGCACTGGAGCATATGTACTGAACAAGGTTTAAGCGATACTGCATATTTTATCAAATAAAATATGCAGTACAATGTTGACTTTCTGCATATTTTAGTGTATAATATATGCAGATAAGGAGTGATAATTGTGAGAAAATTTGATTATTCTTTTTTGAATAACGCAATGCTTCCTGCAAGTCTTATCAATTTGACATCAAGCATTGCTTCACTTAAGACGATGGCAGGTGTAAGAAAACAAGAGTATGCAAAAATCTTCACTGAACTTGAAGCAGTCGCAAAGGTGCAATCCGTTAAAAGTTCCAATGCTATTGAAGGTATTGTCACAAGTGATGAGCGTATTGCCGCTATCGTTAATCAAGACAGTGCGCCCTTAAATCATACAGAAGGTGAGATTGCAGGCTACCGCGATGCGCTTAATGCAATTCACCTTAATCACGATATTTTGGATCTGCGGCAGTCGGATATTTTAAGACTGCATGAAACGATGATGCAGATTGCAGGATATGAATACGGCGGAAAATATAAGACGGGCGACAATTACATTATCGAAGAAGATCAAACAGGGAACAGAAGGGTTCGATTTAAGCCTACGCCTGCATCAGAAGTAGAAACTGCAATGGAACAGTTGGAGCTTGCCTATATGGATGCGCGTAATGATGCGAGCATAAATCAACTTCTTTTAATACCGTGCGTAATTTTGGACTTCCTTTGTATTCATCCATTCAGGGATGGTAATGGAAGATTGTCGAGACTCCTTACATTGCTTCTGCTTTACAAGAATGGTTACGATGCGGGAAAGTATATTTCTTTTGAGGAGCAGATCAACAATTATAAGACGTTTTATTACGAATCGCTGCGTGAGTCTTCAATTGGCTGGCATGAGAACCAAAACACGTATATTCCGTTTATAGAAAATTTCCTATCTACGCTGTATATGTGCTATAAGGAGCTCGACCGCAGATTTGCTGTTGTGAATGGAAATAAGATAACCAAGAAGGCAAGAATTGAAGCAACTGTGCTTAATAGTCTTGTGCCTATCTCAAAGGGAGAGATATGCTATATATTGCCTGATGTTAGTCCTACCACGGTTGAAATTGTATTAGGTGGCATGGTGAAAAATGGACAGATTAAGAAAATCGGTCAAGCAAGGATGACGCGGTATATTAAGGTTTGAATTTTACAATAAATAAAATGAAAGCAATAATGGTTTCAAACGATGTAAGAGGCTTACGATAGATTTTATCGTAAGCCTCTTTATGTATGTTGATATTTTATCACTGAAGATAGATTACGTGGGCAAAGAAATTATTGTTACATTCGCATTTTCATGCAAGGTTACAGTACGGCTATATAATATTGCGAAAGCGTTTCCGGACTTTCCCTCATTCCGTTATCAAGCCACCATCTGACCGTTTCCACAAAGGTAGCAGAAACGTGGTTGATCCAATAAGCGTTTGGAAGCTCAGCGCATTTTTTGTTTTGGAAAATCTGCGGCTGCTTTTGATAAAGCTCCTTAAAGCTTTCCTTGAAGTACCGCAAAAATAATTCGTTATTCTCGCAAGCCAACAACTTCAAAATGTTGTTGTCATTCTTTTGCAGGTGCTGCAGAAGATGAAGTATTGCGGAAGCAGGCGCGTCACAGTTGAAAATATGACGGTGCTTCTCACCGCTTACCTCGGTCGCATCGAAAATATGGCAAAACAGCTCCTCGCATAGCTCCTTCAAGAGAAAATCTTTGGTTTGAAAATGTGCGTAGAAGGTGGCCCTGCCAACGTCGGCTTTTTCTATAATTTCTCCAACTGTGATCTGACTGTACTGCTTCTTTGAGATAAGGTCGCTAAACGCCCTGAATATTGCTTCTCTCGTTTTTTTCTTCCTTCTGTCCATTTATTCCTCCATACAATATCCGAGATTTGTTCGGTATTGAACGCTTAAAGCAAATAATATGTTGATTTTATTGCCGATTGCGATTATACTATTATAGTACAATAAGTTCGGTAACATATATATTGTACTAAAGAAACAATTTTTTGTCAATCGGAGAAGCTTATGAAAACAACTAAGAACATACTTATGGCTTTTATTCTGAATCTAGCATTTTCAGTATTCGAGTTTGCTGGCGGTATACTTACCGGAAGCGTAGCGATTATTTCAGATGCGGTGCATGATATAGGTGATGCCGCGAGTATCGGAATATCATATTTTTTCGAAAAAAAGAGCAAGAAACAACCTGATGAAAAATATACTTATGGCTATGCGCGTTACTCCGTTATCGGCAGTGTGATTACTACTCTTATTTTACTTGTTGGTTCGGTAATGGTAATATATAACGCTGTAGGCAGAATAATTGAGCCAAAGGAAATTAACTATAACGGAATGATCGTCTTTGCTATTGTAGGTGTCATAGTTAATTATGCGGCCGCGCTGTTTACGCGTGAGGGCGGATCGCTTAATCAAAGAGCGGTTAATCTGCATATGCTTGAGGATGTACTCGGTTGGATCGTTGTTCTCATAGGCGCTATCGTAATGCGCTTCACGGATTTTGCACTTATTGACCCAATTATGTCAGTCGGAGTTGCCGTATTTATTTTTATAAACGCTATTCGCAACTTGAAAGAGGCTATAGATTTATTTCTTGAGAAAGCACCTCACGGTATCGAAGTTGGCGAAATAAAAGCACACATTCTCGAAATTGACGGGGTTTTGGGCGTTCATCACATTCATTTATGGAGTATGGACGGTGTTAACAACTATGGAACGATGCACATTGTTACAGGTGGCGAGCCGCACTACATTAAGGCTGCTGTACGAGAGGAACTCAAAGAGCACGGCATAGGTCACGCAACGCTTGAGATTGAAGTTGACGGCGAGCACTGTCACGAAAAGGCCTGCCACATTGAGCTTGAGGCAGGTGGACATAGCCACAATCATCACCACCATCACCATCATTGAGTATATTTTATCCCCTGCATATTCCGGTATGCAGGGGATTTTTTCGTAGTACATACGCCTTGACTTAATGTCGGTGCCGTGATATAATATTAACATACTGATTATAAAAAACGGGGTGTATATATGTTTCACATTCTCGTAGTTGACGACGATAAAAACACACGTGCGCTCTTTCGTGCAATTCTTGAGGCAGAGGGATATACAGTGTCCACTGCAGGGGACGGGGTATGTGCTCTTTCGCTTATGGACAGCGAGCACGTCGACCTTGTTGTGCTCGACGTTATGATGCCCAATATGGACGGTTACGATTTCACAGCGGCGCTTCGTGCGGTAGACAATAATCTGCCTATTTTAATGGTGTCTGCAAAACAGCTTCCTGCCGACAAAAAACTTGGATTTTTAGTCGGTACGGACGATTATATGACAAAGCCTATTGACGAAGAGGAGTTTTTGCTTCGCATAAAGGCGCTATTCCGCCGCGCAAAGATATCGAGTGAGCGTCGTATCGTAATCGGTGACGTGGTGCTCGACTATGATGCACTCACGGTTACAGGACACGGGCAGATGCAGGAGCTTCCGCAAAAGGAGTTTATGCTATTATATAAGCTGCTCTCATATCCCGGAAAGATATTCACACGGATACAGCTTATGGACGAGATATGGGGAGCTGACAGTGAAACGGGTTGGGAAACTGTTACTGTTCACATAGGACGACTTCGAAAACGCTTTGAGGGGTGGGATGAGTTTTCTATTGAATCGGTGCGCGGACTTGGATACAAGGCGGTGAAAAAAATATGAAAAAACGGCGTGTAAAACGCTCTGCGTCGGAGAAGAAACAAAGACGCTCGCTTTACTTGTTTTTCTCTCTTGTTACATTCAGTATTATATGGATGTCCATTATAATTGCTGCGCTTGCAGTTTGGCTGCTTATATATTTTGACGTTTATCCAAGTCCAACAGAAGCGGTCGTGGAAAATGTGACGAGTACTTATTCTCTTGTGCTACTGACATCTGGCATAAGTCTATTCATCGGTGCTGCAGCTTCATTTTTGATTACAAAATTTCAAATGAATCCGATAACGCATCTTGTCGCTCACGTTAACAAATTGGCTAGCGGCGACTACGGTGCCAGACTTAAGTACGGAAATTCAATTGCCAATATGGCGGCGTTCAAGCCGGTTGTAGAGAGTATGAATAAGCTCGCGGAAGAACTGCAGAATACAGAAATTCTTCGAAGCGATTTTATAAATAATTTCTCCCACGAGTTTAAAACGCCGATAGTTTCAATAACCGGTTTTGCAAAGCTTTTAAGACGTGGAAAACTTACGGACCAACAACGGGAGGAGTACCTTGCCATTATAGAAGAGGAGTCAATGCGTCTTTCCACTATGGCAACCAATGTGCTTAAACTTACCAAAATAGAGAATCAGAATATACTTACTGACACTACTCGCTTTAACGTGTCCGAGCAGATACGTTCATCTATTTTACTACTTGAGGAAAAATGGGCGAAAAAACAGATTGAATTTGATATTGATTTTAAGGAGTATCAAATAACCGCAAGCGAAGAAATGCTCAAAGAAGTATGGATAAACCTGCTCGACAATGCGGTAAAATATACACCTGACTGTGGGCGTATATCGGCTCGTCTTGCATGGGAAGACGGTAAGATTATTGCTTCGATTTCAAACACGGGCAGTACCATTGAGCCGAATGCGGTGAGCAAGATATGGAACAAATTTTATCAAGGAGATAAATCCCATTCGTCTGCAGGAAACGGTATCGGTCTTGCTATTGTAAAAAAAGTGACCGAGCTACACGGCGGCGAGGTGAATGTGGCTAGCAAGGACGGTATTACGACATTTATAGTAATTCTCCCTGAAAAGCCTGAAACATGACATTGGTCGACCTGTACTTTAAACTGTACAGGTCGATTTTTGTCTAAAATTTAGATTCAGTTTATTTTTCTGTTATATAATATTTGGTAAATTGAAAGCACATATTACGTCACTAAGTAGATAAACATTACAAATAAAGGGGAAAATGACATGAATTCTGTTGAAACTCAACTTAAGACTGCAAAAAAATATATGCTTTACAATCCGCTTTCCGGAAGTGATGCTGAAAATACGTCGCATGAAGCACTCTCAGGCGAGACCGATACAATCACTGTAAATATGCTTGAAATCGGTGATTACAAGAGTTTTTTCGAGCGTATCTCTGCTGACGATGCCGTTGTAATATGCGGCGGTGACGGGACTCTTAATCGCTTTGTAAACGATACCAGGGGTATTGATATAAAGAATAAGATTTACTACTACGCGATGGGCAGCGGAAACGATTTCACTAGAGATATCGGTCACGCGGCACACGATATTCCGGATTTCGAGATAAACGAGTACATAACGAATCTTCCCGAGGTTATCGTAAACGGCAAAAATATGCTGTTTATAAACGGTGTTGGTTACGGAATTGACGGATATTGCTGTGAGGTTGGCGACGATGTTCGTGAGTATAATAAAACTGCCGAAAAGCCAAAGAAGATAGACTATACTGCGATTGCGATAAAGGGACTCCTTTTCAAATTCGCCCCCAGAAATGCTACCGTATGGGTGGACGGCAAGAAATTTGAATACAAAAAAGTATGGATAGCGCCGACTATGAACGGCAGATTTTACGGTGGCGGTATGATGCCGACTCCGAATCAGAAACGTATTGACGGTGACAAAAAGCTTTCGCTTATGGTGTTTCACGGTAGCGGTAAATTAAAGACGCTTATGATATTCCCGTCGCTTTTCAAGGGAGAGCACGTGAAGCATACAAGGTACGTTAACGTTCACGAGGGAAGTCACATTCGTGTTGAATTTGACCGTCCAACACCTATTCAGATAGACGGCGAAACAATACGCGGCGTTACCTCTTACGAGGCGTTTGTAACTGCACAGTAAAAACAAAAGGCTTGGTTTTACCAAGCCTTTTGTTTTATATTCGTTTACAATAGAAGATTTTTTCGAGAAGCGTTGACACGGGAAGTGCCAACAATCCCACGGTGAAATTGCCTATTCCGTGGATGATGTCAAAGGTGAAACCTGCCGCAATCCAAGTGAGCGTTTGCTCGAATGTGAAGTGGGCAATAAGCGCCTGAACCGGTGCGTAAAGGGCGCCGAAGGCAAAACCATGAAAGGCGCACAGGGCGGGGTAGATAATAAGCTTTATGATTCTCGGCGCTTTTCGGGGAATAAGCATAGCAAGAGCCCAGAGCACCGTCCAGATATAAAGATACGGTATCCACCACATATTAAAGCCTGCGAAGAGACCGTTCAGAAAAACGTAAATATAAATTGGTATAAGCGCTTTTGCTCGAAATACTGCTGTGTACGCAATTATCAACATTCCGAGCAGGTGAATGTTGGGAAGTGCTTCCATTGCTATTTTTGACACGAACATAACCGTTCCGAGCATAGCGAATACGACCATTTCGCGCACTGTCAGTGCGCGAGCTTTTTTACTTGGTGTAGACAAGACTGTATACCGCGCCTTCTGTTATCTCGGTGGTGTCAACGCCGCTCATTGCATATTCGCCGTCAATGTAGAAAGACCAATAACTCTGGTTAACGTCGTAATCTGCGAGTACTCCGTTGACCTTCTTTATGTAAAGTCCGTACGGCCCGTCTTCACCTTCTATGATACTATAGTCGAGGAGTGCTTTGCCGACTGTATCAGCATCGGTGTTGACAGTGAAAGTAATAGACTGATCTTCGATTTTGACTTCAAGCGTGAAAGTTTTTTCACCCTGACCGAGAGTCGTGTCTTTGAGGTATGTTGCGTTTTCCCAAAGACCGGTGGTATCCACGGTTTCACCGCAGGAAGCAAAGCAGAATATAACTGCAAGCGCGAGAACGAGAGATAATAATTTTTTCATTTTTTCATATCCTTTCTTTTTTTGCAAAAGGATAAAATAAAAGCACCCTCCTAGTGAGAGTGCGAACGCGCCAAAATACCACAGCCTGCCCTGTGTGCGGTCACGACACTCCTCCCATTTTGCCCGAAGGACTTTTACGTGTCACAGACCGATAAGCATTCCGACTTGACCGCTTTTGCGGAGTTACGGTAATGGCTGTTGCCGCGGACTTTCACCGCGATTTCCTTATCCCCGAGCAGTTAATTGGGCTGCCCGACAACTGTGGTTCTATATCACAGTTGATCTGTGTTTATTCTTTTGTCGGGTATATTATAGCACACAAGAAGGGAAAAGTCAATAGCTAATATAGGCGCACTTATTATACTTTTACGGCATACGCTATAGCGAAGGGAGGTGACATAATGCCACGTGTATCACGGTTTGGCGTGCGCTCGGTAACGTACGCGATTGAGGCTCGTGACATCCTTTCAAAATACGGTATAGCGGCGAGCGTGGTAAGGCTAAACAGCAAGGAAAGTCCCCGAGGATGTGGCTTTGGAATTCAGGTTGCCTATGCTGACACACAGCGCGCAGAGTCGTTACTAAAAAAAGCCGAAATAGATTTTATAAGATTATAGCGGCCAAAGGGACAGACAGATAGGAAAAGGCTATGATATATTTTGACAATGCCGCTACCACATTTCCAAAACCCGAAGCGGTTGTAAATGCTGTGGTTGCTTCACTTCGCAGTGACGGCAATGCCGGGCGCGGCGCTCATACGGCGGCTATGAGTGCCGCCACCAGGATATACGAATGCCGTAAGGCGGCGGCAAAGCTTTTCGGTGCATCACCGGAAAGGGTGATTTTCACTTCGGGCGCAACGCATTCGCTCAATATCGCCATAGGTGCCACGCGACTGTATGACGGCGCCGTACTGATAAGTGACCTTGAGCACAATTCTGTTCTTCGACCGGTAAGGGCAAGCGAACGTGAGGTACGTATATTCAATTCGTATACTGAACTTTATGGTGACGAGCGCGATGATATGATACTCGCAGACATTGAAAGTGAATCGGACGGCGCAGCAGTCTGTGTTTGCACGGCTGCATCAAACGTATGCGGTGCGAGCATGCCGATAGGAAAGATAGGCGCGTTTTGCCGCGAGAGAGGAATACTATTTATAGTTGACGGCGCGCAAGCAGGCGGTACGCACGATATAGATATTGTGCGTGACTGTATTGATGTTTTGTGTCTGCCCTCTCACAAAGGACTTTACGGTCCTATGGGATGCGGTATAATGATACTCGGTGAGGGCGTTAACCTTCCTCCGCTTTTATTCGGTGGAAGTGGATTTGATTCGCGCTCGCCGGCAATGCCAGAGCTTCCCCCTGAGCGCTTTGAGGCGGGAACATTACCGACACCGCTTATCGCAGGACTTCACGCAGGGATAGAATTTGTCCTGGAGCGAACACCTACTGCGATACTTGCTCGTGAGGAAGAACTTTCGCGTCTTCTTAAAGATGCGCTTGATGATATGAAGCGAGTGCATGTATATGTGCCTCATCACTGTGGATCTATAGTGTTATTTGACGTATACGGCATATCTTCAGAGGAACTGGCTGCTACGCTTAACGGGTATGGTATATGCACACGTGCCGGACTTCACTGCGCACCTCTTGCACACGATACGCTTGGTACCCACGGCGCACTTCGGGTAAGCTTCGGTGTCAGCAACACAAAAAAAGAGGTACGCTCGTTCATAAGGACGCTTGAGGGGATAATATAAAACAGAGCTGTCTTGTTGACAGCTCTGTAATTTTATTTATTCTTAAAATATTGAAAATATCCGCACTTTATCATACCGTTATAGAGCGTGCGAATCTTGTCCGCGCGCTTGCCGTACAAACGCTCGAAGTCCGGCACGGACGTGAGCACGTATATCTGCCACGGTGCAAGACGTGAGAAGCACTGTCCCATTTTGCGGTAAAGCTCTTCAACCTCACGCATATCGGAAAGACGTTCGCCGTAAGGCGGATTACAAACGATAGTCGCACGGCGGTCCGCTTTGACTATTTGTGTCGCATCGCGCTGGAAGCATTTGATGTGCGCCCCCATATCGGCGCGTCTTATGTTACCTCGTGCAAGATCAACCATTTTGGGGTCGATATCACTTGCGTACACTTCAAATTCGCTTACGTGACGAAGGCTGTCTGCCTCATCACGTGCATCGAGCCATATCTTCTCGGGAATGTCGTAAAAATCTTCTGCGGCGAAGCTTCTGTTGATACCCGGAGCAGTGCCTGTCATCATCATTGCTGCTTCGATGGCGATAGTACCAGAGCCGCAGAAGGGATCCCATAGGAGTACTTCTTCACGCGGACGTGAGATTTTTACTATAGCTGCCGCGAGCGTTTCGCGAAGCGGTGCAACACCTGCAGCAGGACGGTATCCGCGCTTGTGAAGCGCAACACCCGAGGTGTCAATCATCAGCGTTGCAATATCCTTAAGAATGAAAAACTCTATCTGATACTTAACGCCTTCTTCTTTAAACCACGATATGCCGTATTCGCCCGAAAGTCGATTGACCACCGCTTTTTTAACGATACTCTGACAGTCGGGAATGCTTGTGAGCGCACTTTTAATACTGTGACCTTTAACGGGAAAACAGTCGTCCTTGCCAATCCATTCTTCCCACGCAAGTGCATTAGTGCCGTCGAAAAGCTCGGCAAAGGTTGCTGCTTTAAAGCTTCCGAGCTTTATATAAAGGCGCTCTGCAAAGCGCAGATTTATATTGCATCTTGCAATAGCCGCCATATCGCCGCGAAAGGTAACTCTGCCGTCGATAGTTTCAATACGTTCATAACCGAGGTTGTCTATTTCTTCGCCTAGAAGAGCCTCAAGTCCGAAGAGGCAAGTGGCGACGTATTCGTAAGTTCTCTCCATTGTGGCTATGCTTCACAAGCGGCGCGAAGTGATGCGATAGCACCTTCGGCATCAACTGCTCTGAAAACGGACGAGCCTGCAACGAATACGTTTGCACCTGCATCGTATGCTGCACGTATAGTGTCCTTGGTAATACCGCCGTCAACCTCAATGTCGATATTCCTGCCAGAAGTTTCAATCATATCCTTAACTGCTTTGATACTGTTAACGGTTTCGGGAATGAAGGACTGTCCGCCAAAACCTGGCTCAACGGTCATAACAAGTATCATATCAACGTATTCAAGCAGAGGCTCGAGTACAAACGCAGGAGTTGCGGGCTTTATGGAGATAGCAACCTTAACGCCAAGCTCGCGAATTGCTTTGAGCGTTTCAATCTGATTGTCACAGCTTTCGTAGTGGATTGTTATGATATCGGCGCCTGCCTTAGCGAAATCCTCGATGTAACGAATGGGATTGGTTATCATAAGATGAACATCGAAAATAAGCTTCGAATGAGGACGGAGTGCGCTGACCACGCACTGACCAAAGCTTATATTAGGAACGAATACTCCGTCCATAATATCAAGGTGAAGCATTTCGGCAGAGTTTTCGATGCGTGACACGTCTTTTGCAAGTGCGCTGAAATCAGCGGCGAGCAGAGAAGGGGAGATTTTTATCATAATAGCTTGAAATCCTTTCAGAAAATCTTGTTTTTATATGTTTTAGCATGTCGGCGATTTTCACCAACAGTGAATGCAGACCATATCATATTAAAGAGCCGAAAATTCGTACGGGGATACGCGGTTTCAATGTATAAAATCAAGGACTAAAGCTCGGCTTGCCGCGCTTATCCGTACTTTCGCCGCCACTTATGTGGCGGCGTTTGTTATTATATTTTTTCGATTAGAGCAACTGCTATAGCGGCAATACCTTCTTCGCGTCCGGTAAAACCGAGGCGTTCTTCTGTTGTTGCCTTCACGCTCACCGAGGACACAGGGGTGTCGAGTGCCTTTGCGATATTCTCGCGCATAGTATCAATGTGAGAAGCGAGCCTCGGGCGCTGTGCGATTACGGTTGAGTCAACGTTGGATATTTTGTAGCCGTTTTCACGAAGTCTTTTCGCTACTGCCTCTGCAAGCTTTAAGCTGTCTGCAGCGCGCCACTTTTCATCGGTGTCGGGAAACATTTTTCCAATGTCGCCGAGTGCCGCCGCGCCGAGAAGCGCATCCATTATTGCATGAACGAGCACGTCTGCATCGGAGTGACCGTCGAGACCGTGCGTATGCGGCACGTTTACGCCGCCGAGTATGAGCTTTCGGTCGGTCACCAATCGGTGAACGTCGTAGCCCTGTCCAATACGAAGCATAATAATTTCCATTCCGCCGCCATTATGACGGCACGATTTAGTTTATCCTTTTTATAAGCTCAAGCTTGAGACCTGAGTATTTATACGCATTTACGAAGTCGCCGCAGCACTTACAGCAAAACTCAAGGTCGGTGTATACTTCCCATAAAAGTGCAGGAAGGGTGTTAGGCGTTTCGAGAGTCAGAAGCTTTGTTTTAGCGCTCAAGTATTCGGCGCGTAGCATCTCGAATTTTGCCTCTATATGCGTTTTGTAAAATCCGTCCGAGAGTGCGCCGATAAGCGGCGATAATTCTTCAAGTAACGGTGCAGCTTTTTCAGAGGGTTGTGAATACGGTCTTGCGGCAATATCACCTATTTTCTTTTTTGCGTACAAGTATATCGCCGCCGCATTATCGTCGAAGATAAATTCACGAAGCGGCTCGGTTTCGGTGTCACACGTGATAATATCGAGTGCATCACACGATGCGATAAGCTCACGCAAAACGTATATCTTTGCCATATCTCCGCCCGCTTTTTCCGCTCGATTCAAAAGTGCTAACGCTTCTGTAAGATTTGCCTTTCGGTATAACTCCTCGGTACGATATATTGCCGCTGAAGCAAAAAGCTTTCGGCTGTTCTCACAACCATTCTCAAATCCTTGCGTCTCGCAAAGGCATACTGCCTGTGCATATTTGCCCTGACTAATAAGCTCCTTTACCTCGGACTGTGTTTTGTATTCGGAATATTCCTCGAAGTCGCCGAGAAGTACGCCCACGGGGACATCAAGTCGGTGCGCGATAGCACAGAGAGTAGGCAAAGAGGGAAGCGCCGCGCCGTTTTCGATGCGGCTTAACATATTGCGTGTTACGTCGCCACCGGCAAGGTCTTCCTGCGTCATACCGCGCTCGCGGCGAAGTACGCGTATACGCACGCCTATTTTTTCGAGCGAGGAACTATTTTTTTGTTTGTTCATCAGCCGTTAGTAACTGTACCGATTTTTTTGGCGGCTTTGTTTGATGTTGCTTCAAGCTCTTCCAAAATAGTTTTAACGGAATCTCTTGCGTCGTTAATGAGAGAGAGAGCTTCGTTGAGTTCGAACTTCATTCGCTCGTTTTCTGCTCTCAGCGCTTCAAGCTGTGCGTCCTTTTGGATAATAGCGGTGTTTGCGCTCTCAAGCTCTGCGGCTGTGCGCTCTGCTGTACCGGCTTTTTCTTCAAGCTCCGGAAGCTTTACTTTAAGTTCAGCAATCTCGTTTTTCATCTGTTCGCTTTGCTCACCGAAATCACGCGCAAGCTTTGCTATGTACATATTAACATCGGTTTTATTAAATCCACTTATTGCTGTACGGAATACAGGTGCATGTGCTTTATACATAAGTACACATCCTTTCGCAGAAAATACTCTAAAGCCATAATACTACTACTATATTCTATCACAGGACGGCAAATTTAGCAAGAGAAAAATCAAAAAAATTCGTGTAAGGATTGATTTTTGCTTGTAAATGAGGTATAATTAGAATAATAATAGCGAACGGTGTAATTATGGTAAGCTTGCCGCGTAATCATTGAGGTCATTTTCTTCTTCCTCATCTATCTCATAGCGGTTTATCGCTGTGTATGCGTCGGGCACTTTGCCCACGATAACTGTTTCGGCAAGAGTAACATCGCTTGCAAGCTCAAGCTTTACGCTTTTTCCCGCAACGAGCACATTGAGTGTAACGTATGTGCGAAGCGCTATTTTGTGAAGTGTTTGGTTTATGCCGGACTCGATAAATTCAGTGTGTACGTCAGCCGTGACGTCGCCGATGCGTACAAGGCGTATTTCAACCGGTGCACCGCGTCCTGCGATAAGTGCTGTACCCGTGAGGTTGCCCAATGGGACGGAAAATCGCATAGCATCGTTATCGGAAAGTGCCTTTGTGAGTGATGATATTGCCTTTGAGCGAAGTCTTGAAAGCTCGCCGATGTCCACTTCCACGCTTGAAACACCCTCTCCGGTTGATTTTACTGCGACGAGAGGTGCGCTGTTAGCAAGCGCATCGTTGACCGCAGTGTTTACCGTTTCGGTTGCAAACGAGCGTGCGCGGCTTTTTGCGGCGTCGGTGATTATCGGGCGCAGGCTATATTCTGCGCAGCAAATAAGACATAGAAAAATTATTGCAAGCACCAAAGCAATTATGACTATTTTTTGAGCTAAAGAGCGAATTTTGAAGCGTTTAATAAAAAATCACCCCCACTACCGTTATTCTATGAAAAAACGGGCGGTGTGTGAGGAGTTTTGATGGAATTTTATTTAGGAGAACAAAATCAATGAAACTTCTTGAACAGCGTATTTTAAAAGACGGCATTATTAAGGAAGGCGGAATTGTAAAGGTTGACAGCTTTCTTAACCATCAAATGGATATCGAACTCATAAACGAAATTGGCAGGGAGTTTTACCGCCTTTTTGGGAATGAGGGCGTAACCAAGATTTTGACTGTTGAGGCATCGGGTATAGGTATCGCGTGTCTTACAGCACAATATTTCGGAGTTCCCGTTGTTTTTGCCAAAAAGGCGGAATCAAAAAATCTTGACGGTGATGTTTATACATCAAAGGTGGTTTCCTACACCAAGGGTAAGGAATACGATATACGCGTTTCAAATAAGTACATAACTGCCTCTGACAAAGTGCTTATTATCGACGATTTTCTCGCCAAGGGTAAGGCTGTGTTCGGACTTTGTGATATTCTCAATCAGGCAGGCGCAACACTTGTGGGCGTTGGTATATGCATTGAAAAGGGCTTCCAGGAAGGCGGAGCAATCATTCGCGAGCGCGGCATACGTCTTGAATCCCTTGCTATAGTCGAGCTTGAAGAGGATGGCGGAATTACTTTCAGAAATTGAGGGGATTATGAATTTACTTTCAAAAACACCAAGTGAATCGTATACTGAATCGGTTCAGATTTTAAACCTTTCCACGATGAACGGATATAACCGTCTTTTCGGCGGTAAGCTTATGGAGTGGATTGATATTTGCGCCGCAGTTACCGCGCGCCGTCATGCGAACAAAAACGTCACGACCGTTCTTGTGGATACACTTGAATTTAAAGAGCCTGCTTATGCAAACAGTCTTGTTGTACTTTGCGGAAAGATAGTGTACGTTGGCCGCACTTCTATGGACATAAAAGTAGAGTCGTACGTTGAAACGCTCTCCGGAGCAAGACAACTTATTAACTCGGCTTACCTCACGCTTGTCGCGCTTGATGAAAATGATAAACCCACTCCCGTACCGCTGCTTGAACTTACAAGTGATGAGGAAAGGGCAGAGTGGGAAGCAGCGAAGGCTCGCCGTGAAGCAAGAAAGTCATAATCTGAGGAGTGACATATGAAAAAAGTATCGTTTCTTGGTTGGCTGCCGTTTATAGCGGTAATGATAGTTTTGTTTTACGTTGTACCGCCGCTGCTTGCAGGTAGCGGACTCGAGGATTTCGGACTCAAGATATTTACGCCAGCGTTTTGTCTTTGCGGAGGAATAATTTTCGGCAAGATTCACGGCTGGGTGTGGTATTACTGCATTGTGGTAGCACTCATTTTTGCGCCCACGCTTGTACTTAACTATTCGCAGAGTGACATACCGCTTATATTCAAGTATGGCGGACTTGCGCTTATGGGAAGTCTGCTAGGTTACGCCTTTCACAGAGATAAATATTAAAAAATACCGCGCACCGTACGGTGCGCGGTATAATATTTAGTCGAGATCGTGGAATACAGGTTCCTCGAAATCGTCTTGCCTTTCGTCCTTGTAATAGGGATCGATCATAATCTCCTTTATTTTAGGGAACGCCGCATAGCAGGACATATACGCGCAGTCAGCGAAAAGCAGTATAAACGGTATGATAATTCCTATGGGGAGTGCAACTATCATCAGATAATACGTGAAGAATACCATAGCCGATATACCGAGTGTTGCCATTACGTTTCGTTTGATACCAACAAGCGAGAAAATGAGCGCGTTTTTGAGTATTTTGAATATCGAAAGGTCGAAGGTGACCATGACGATATACATATAAAATCGCATCCAGAACCAAAGTATCGAGATAAAAATAGATGCGTAGAACATAAAGTTCATAAGCGGCGAAACGCCCGTGTTGAAATAGAAGAATATAATGTCGTAAACGCAAAGGATGGATATGAGAAGGTCGATAATTCCGAGTATGAGTCCCTGCCGCTTGTTGCGCTTTATCGCGTACCAGAAATCGGACCACATAAATATCGGCTCACCCTTTATCATATTACGAAGTATGTACGTCGTACCGGTGTTAACATAGCCGAATGTGAATATAACAAGTGCGGAAAGGCCGTAAAAGATGTATGTCCAAGCTGTAGGAAAACCTATTTGCGCCTGCGTTCCGAAAATGCCGTAAAGTGCGGATGTGACGGGGTTGGCGCCGTGAGTCAATACGCCGTACACCGGCGCGAAGATATCATACGCGGGTGAAGAGGAGGGCGTATCCAGATTACCGCTGAGCGCAAGCATCAGAAAGAATACGGGGAAATTTCCGAGCACGATAAACATATTCACGCTCATTAGACGGGTGAATTTACTCTTAAAGTGCTTAAAGAAATTTTTCAGATTTTTCGGTCCATCGGGCTCTTTTTTTACGCCTTTTCCGTCTTTTGCAAGATTAAAAAGTTTGAACTCTTTTCCAAAGATTTTCAAGGTTTTTGATTTCCTTTCGTTATTGTATCCTTTGTCTTTTTATATGTAAACGTGTATCAAGAAAAGCATCACGAGTACGTCGAGGCATACCAGTGTACATATCCTCAAGAACGTCATTGTATACCGTTTGGTTTTCATGCTTTTTATGCGTACGCTTCTTTCGGGGAAGTAGAACAGTACGGCATCTGCACATAGCAGTGAAAGCAGCATCGACAGCGCAAACGCCGCCGCAAGATAAACTATTGCATCGAGCAATAGCCCCGTCTTCGAGGAAAACTGCAATAATGTTATCGCAAAGCCAAACAGTACACCGCGATATAACAGTGCCGCAGTTGCCGCTATCGGAGAAAACAGCGTAAATCCAGAAATAAATACGGCTATAAAAAGCCACAACTCATGGAATATGCAGTCAAGAGCTACACGCACAACGTCGAGTGGCGTATCGCATTTATAAAACAGCGCGAGAAAATAACGCTCGATGAGATTATCGAAAAGCTCCGACTCGCCAATGCCGAGTAAACGGTAAACCGCACATCCGACAAATGCCCCGAATATGAAAAGGGAAGAGGCGGCGAGAAGCGCCGTTTTTCTGTCGAGCGAGTCGCTTGCTTGTCCCCGTGTCAAGTAAGTATTCATAAATTTTCACCTTCCATAGTTTTTGTTACATTCTATGCAGTGAAAATTTATGCTATGACTTATTTGCTGAACTCTTTTGCCATTTCCTCGGCGCGAATTGTACACGCGCGCATAGCACGGTCGATGATTTCATCAACCTTTTCATCGTAAAAGACGTTCATCGCACGCTCGGTTGTTCCATTTGGGGATGTTACGGCACGAATAAGCTCTGCGGCGGATTTATCGCTAGCTATAAGCATTTCCGCAGAGCCGATAACTGTACGGCAAACTATCTCAGTGAGCGTTTTTTCATCAAGGTCAAGTCCCTGTGCTTTCGCGGAACGGACCATAGCGTCTATGAAATAGTAGAAATATGCAGGCGAAGAACCGTTGGCACATATTACTGTATTCATCTGCGTTTCGTCAATGCAGACGGTCATTCCCGATGACGCGAAGATAGATTGAACAAGCGCAAAATCTTCGTCGGATACGAGCGCGTTTCTCGTCAGAGCGGATACACCCTTGCCTACCTGAAGAGGAGTGTTGGGCATAACGCGAACTACAGCGCAGTCACGTCCGAGCATTGCCGAAATAGCCTCGATGGAAATACCTGCGGCAATGGAGATAAATGTTTTTTGGCAAAGGTCGATACCGCTGTTTTTGATAGCACCAAGCACCTCGGCAAAATTCTGTGGTTTTACGGACAGGAGTATAAACTCGCTCTTTTCAACTGCCACCTCAAGTGTAGGCGCAATATTTATGCCACGCGCGGAAAACGCCGCCGCTTTTTCTGAAAATTTATCGTAAACGGTGATAAGCGAGGCATTTGTTCCAGTGGTGAGCATACCGCCGATGATAGCCGTCGCCATGTTACCGGTACCTATAAACGTAATTGTTTTCATCTCTATCTCCTCGTGTGGTGGATAATTTCATTCTATTATATCACACTTACTCAAAAGAAGCAATAAAAAAACAAAATAGTTTACAAAAACCCAATAAATTGCTAAAATTATTGCACATATTCATATCTACTACTTGAAAACGGCGAAAATATGTAGTATAATGTAAGGCAGGTTGGTTTGGTTAATTTTTTTTCGGAGGTGAGCTCGTGAATAAATCGGCTGTACTTGATATTTTCAAGAGAATCCCGACTCTTAAGACCGAGCGGCTCACACTTCGCAAAATGAAGGTGTCCGACACCGATGATATGTATGAATACGCGCACCTCGACAAAGTTACTGAGTATCTTCTTTGGGATCCTCACGTAAACATTGAACAGACCTCGGACTACTTGCATTTTATTCAGAAAAGTTACCGCTACGGCGATTTTTACGACTGGGCGGTAGTTGTGCGCGATACAGGGAAAATGATAGGAACGTGTGGCTTTACACGGCTGGATTTTAACCATAACCTCGCGGAAGTGGGATACGTTCTGAACCCCGACTTTTGGGGAAAAGGCATAGCAGTGGAAGCGGTAAAGCGCGTTATGGAATTCGCCTTTATGGAGCTTAACGTGCACCGAGTTGAAGCGAAGTATATGATAGGCAACGATGCCTCTCGCCGCGTTATGGAAAAGTGCGGCATGACATTCGAGGGCGTTTACCGTTCATCAATGTTTGTTAAGGGACAGTACAGAGATATCGGAGTTTGCTCGATAATTTCTGAAGAATATATGGCAATAAGATAATAGCCGTATATTGAAAGTAACATTTGATAAAATAAATTGATAAAATAAAAGGAGAAGTCAAAATGAAAATCAGAAATCTTATTGATTTTAATGAGATGACGCTCGAGGAGTGGGAAGAACTCAAAAAGCTCGCGTTCCGTATCAAGAAATCCCCCGCAGAGTACCGGGATGTGTGCAAGGGCAGAATTATGGCAACGCTTTTCTATGAGCCATCTACTCGTACGCAGATGTCCTTCCAGACCGCTATGATGCGTCTTGGCGGCAAAGTTATCGGCTTCTCCGACCCTAACTCCAGCTCCGTTTCCAAGGGCGAAACTCTCCGCGACACTGTAAAGATAGTAAGCGGATACGCAGATATTGTGGTTATCCGTCACCCCGTTGAAGGTGCGGCATACGCATCGGGACTTTACTCACACGTACCTGTTATCAACGCAGGCGACGGCGGACATCTCCACCCGACACAGACGCTTACCGACCTTATGACCATATCCGAGCTTAAGGGAAGAACAGACAGTCTTACAGTTGGCTTCTGCGGCGACCTTCTCAATGGCAGAACGGTACATTCTCTTCTCCGCGCTCTGATGCGTTTTGACAATAACAGATTCGTGCTTATCTCCACTCCTGAGCTTCAGCTTCCTGATTATGTAATCGACGAGCTTATTGCAAATGGCTGTCAGATAAAGAAGGTTTCCACCCTTGAAGAATGCATTTCCGAGCTTGACGTACTGTATATGACACGTATTCAGCGTGAGCGCTTCAAGTCGCCCGAGGAGTACGCACGTCAGGCAGGCGTTTACCGCCTGACAAGCGATAAGATGCTTCTTGCGAAATCTGACCTTGCGGTGCTTCATCCGCTTCCAAAGGTTGACGAAATTGCATTTGAGCTTGACGATGATCCTCGCTGTGTATACTTTGAGCAGGCAGAAAACGGTATGTTCATCCGTATGGCGCTTGTCGCACAGCTTATCAGCGCGGAGCGTATGGGCAGAGCACCTATGTATGCACTTCCCGAAAAGCAGTTCTGTCAGAATGCTCGCTGCATCACCAACCACGAAAAGTACCTTCCAGAACTTACAAAAACAGTTGATGGCGAGTGCCGCTGCTGCTATTGCGACTCAAAAATAAGATAAATTAAAACACCGCGATTGTATATCGCGGTGTTTTTGTCAACGATTAAACGTTAAACCGCATCATTTGGTATAATGAGTACCGACGCGGCACGGCCGACGTTTGCTTCTTCTATTTTTGCCACTGTTGTTTTGTAACGTTTGGCTATTTGCCAGAGAGTATCCTCGCCTGAAGGATAGCACAGAGTCAGCCCGGCATCCCCGGTGCAGTGTTTGCCTTCACCGGAAAGTCGTATTTCACTTACCGCTGAGACGTTTTTATCTTCACACACAGCTGCGCACAAGTATATCTCAAAATCGAGGTGGATACCGTCGCTATCAGTACGTGTGCGTACGTCAGACGCAAGAAACTCTGCAGACCGACATATAGGAGAGGATATTTCTGATGAACCAAGATCACACTTTATTGGAATGGTTGCGGTCACTGCCGAGTATGTGCCGTCACTCTCGATTATGCAGGATATCATGGCATTTGCAGAAAGCTGCAGCCGTCCTCGCTGTGTGCTTGTTTCTGGAGATACCACTTCTATCTGTGTATCAATGATGCTGCAATTTTCGGGAAGGGAAAGTTGATCGCGTGTCAAGGATTCGCTGACTGAAAAACTTGTCGAGAATATTTTGTCGGGTGTTTTCAAAGCGTAATTCTTCATAGTACAATCAGAACTGTGTGATGTGGAATATGCATCAAGGACCGTGCTGACGTCTTCTCCGCCTACGATTCCCACGGTAACATCCGCGCTCATATCAAACTCCACAACGCGGCGCTCACCGTACGAGTCTTCGGCAGCATTTGCGTTCATCTCAATTGTAACCGCGTTAGCTGTGGCAGAAAGCGTTTCCGGACGGCAGTATGTGAACGCACCGCAATATTCGGCCGCATCGGCGGTATGTGCAACTGGAATTTTACGTGAGAAGCTTTTGTAAACCCCGGCTTCGGTTTGAGATTTGTACACGCAGTTTACATTTGCAATGCCTTTAAGGGTTACAGTTGAATCTTCAAGGTTTACTTTTGCTTCGTTAAAAAGTATTTGCGCTGTGCAGGATATTATATCGTCAATAGTACCTTTTGAGGTATCCGCCTCGAAATTTTCGCTGATTCGAAGCGGTTCACATAAAAACGTACGCTCCCGACGGGCTGTTATATTAGAGAATAGCTTTTCAAGGGAAGTGTCGGATGTACCACTGCCCCCTTCGACGCTTGGCTCTGCGGATGTGGGCATTATTATTTTAACGCCGGTATTCACTGTGGATTTGAGCGTGAGCTTACGCGGATTCGCCATACGTACCGAACACGCGCCGATTGTGGGAATTACTGATATGCTCGCACGCTCCAGATTATCCAAGTCCCCCACGGAGCCGTCAAAATCTCCTGCGAAGTGTACGCAGTGCATAGATTCTCCGTTTTCCGTGTCGGCAGAAAATATTACGCTGTAATCAACAGCGCCGGAAAATTCGAGCCGTCTTCCCGAGATATATCGCCCTATAAGGATGGGCTTTGCTGACACTCGAAGTATACGTTTGACATCGGGATAAGTGTCAGGCAGGATATAGTCGGCTGAGAGTTCAGATGGAATACGCCCGTCAAATGCGGTTAGTTCAATAAGCTGTGTATTTTTCATAACTAATCTCCATTCGTGTTTTTTGTAAAAATATATGCGTGTAGACGATAAAAGATGACGGGAGAAATATTTTTAAAAAAAATTCAAAAAGGTATTGACAAAAGAGATAGCTTGTGGTAAAATATAATAGTCGTCGCAAGGCGATATGCGCTTGTAGCTCAGTGGATAGAGTGCCCGGCTACGAACCGGTAGGTCGCAGGTTCGAATCCTGCCAGGCGCGCCAAAACAAAAACAGCACCCAATAGGGTGCTGTTTTTGTTTTACTAACTTGCTAGTTTGAGAACAATTATGGGAAAATCATTTATAGTGTTGAATGACTGTAAAATTAGGGTGTGCCAATGAAGTAAAGCTTATCGATGACGACTATTAAGAAAAATTTGAGTATAAAATTAATATTAGTCAATAAAAAGGCGCTTTTAGTTCCTTTTTTGCTTTACGTCTAACTTGACAATGAGTTCAAAAAAGTATATAATTAACGTATATAAGAGTATGGACTACTTAAGAAAAGGTGGTTTATGATGCTTGATGATAACAATATGAATGAAATGGGGCTTACACCACTCGGGGGAAAGCTCTTATCAGAAACAGAGGCCCTTAAGCTAGGTATGGATATATGCGAGGCTCTTGCCCCATATTCTCGCATAAATGAGGCACATAAGGGTGTTACCCCTGACAATATTTTCATTGATGCTTTAGGGGTGTATGTTCTGGGAGAACCTGCAGATGGGGTTGGAGACATTGCTTTTGCGGCACCGGAGCTTACTCGTGGAACGGGCTTTGATGCGCGTGCGGACATATATTCGCTCGGTATGGTGCTTGAATATCTCACGGGCGACGGTGTGGACGCGGAAAATACAGCTCTTTCGCATGGGTTTCGCACCATTATAAGAAAGTCTTGCGCGCCTGACGCCGACAAACGCTTTGCGAATGCGCTTGAAATGAAAAATGCACTGATGAGTTTGCATGCTTCGATGTATTTTGACGATGTCAGTGTTTCCTTAGCTGATGAGGTACATAAGCAATCAGACGGTGTTTCTGCCGTTAGAAACGATATACGTACTATCGAACCTGATTCGAACAAACACAAAATTGCCGAAGATAATGTAAGGCGTGCGGCGTTTACCGCCCCTTGGGACGATACCATGGTGGTAAACATTCCTGACAGCGAGGACAATTACGTACCTTTTGAGGAAAGTTCTGGCGATACCATTGTAGTGGCACAGATTGATGACACATTCGCAAATGATACTGTGGAATATGGTTTTGATGACGACGGTGACATAACCCCAAGTGACGTTATTCGAAATTCGGCAAATGTGACCGCCGCCCAAAAAATTGCTTATGAAAACAAACGCCGCAAAAAAATTCGTATTCAAGACTCAACCGAGAAGAGAAGTATGGTTGCGGTTGCCGTGATTGTTTGCATTACCGCCGTGCTCCTGCTCGGCTGTATTATTGCCGGTTCACTGCTTATTTCAAGCGCAATCAATTCCGGCGAAGATGATACTTTGCCCGCACAGTCTATCAGTATAATAAGTAGCCCTTCAGAGCTTACCTATTATGTTGGAGAAAGTATAAATACCGCGGGACTGGTTCTTGAGGCTATATATGAGGACGGCTCTGCCGAAACGGTTACAGGTGGATTTACTATTGAACCCGCAGAGGCCAGGGGTGTTGGCAAGCAGACTGTTACAGTAACCTACATGGGCGTGTCTGCAGAGTATGTAATAACTGTAATTCAAAAACAGGTTTCGGCGCTCTATCTTGAGGAATTACCGTCAAGACGGGAATTTGCAATAGGTGAAGAATTCGACTTTTCAGGTATGCTTATCGATGTGCTTTTCGTCGACGGCTCACATCAGATGATAACAGAAGGTTATTCTGTTGAACCTGCCTCTTCGGTTGAAGTGGGGGAAAAGAAAGTCACGGTGAGCTACGGCGAAAAATCAGTAAGCTTTATTGTTAACGTTGTTGAAGTTGTGGTTGACAGAATCGAACTTATTGAAGAACCGACGAAACTTGATTATTACGTTGGCGAGAGCTTTAATACTGACGGGCTTGTGATCCTCGCCGAATATCCTAACGGAACATCGGGTGAGATAAGCGCTGGTTTTACGGTATCTCCAGAGAAATTTACCAAAATAGGCGATCAGACCGTTACAGTAGCTTATGGCGGCAAAACACTTGAATTTGATGTGTCAGTCAGCCGTGCGAGTATCACGCGCCTTGCAGTGCGCACTATGCCTGCAAAAACGGCATATACGATCGGAGAGATGCTTTCTATGAAAGGCTTTTCGATGTGGGCGTATTTCGACAACGGCACGAGGCAGATAATCACAAACAGTTATGTCTACACACCCAAAATACTAAACAATGTAGGTACTCAAAATATAACCGTTACATATCTTGGAAATAGTACAAGCTTTGATGTAACTGTTACCGATCCCACGCCGATTGTAACGGGAATAACCGTGGCAAGAGGTCCTGTGAGAACGAATTATGTTATTGGTGATGCCCTTGAAACTGCGGGAGTTTCAATAACTATACAGTATTCTGACGGAAAAACCGAAACCATAATGAACGGATTTAAATGCTCACCGACAAACCTTATCACTGCAGGTAAGCAGACTGTTACCGTTACCTACAAGGGCTTTACAACAAGTTTTGAAGTGAATGTAAGCGAGCCTATAACACGCGAGGGGATATGTGGCGACAAGGCTAAATGGACGCTTGTTAACGGAGTGCTCACTATAAGCGGTACTGGAGAAATAGAATCCTATACCGAAAATGGTGCTCCATGGTATCCGTATGGCGGTCAAATAAGGACTGTAGCTGTTGAGAGCGGTATTACCTCTATAGGTGCTTACGCATTTGCAAATACGTTTGTTGATACGCTGAATATTTCCGATACAGTGAGAAAAATAGACAAAACCGCGCTTTATAACTGTCCCAAACTTACATCAATCAATCTTGATGTAAATAACCGTGTGTTTCTCTGTAAAGATGCAAGTCTTCTTTCGAAGGATGGCACAAAACTTTACGCTGTAGCTCTGGCACGTTACGCGAACACATATACCGTTCCCGACACAGTAACGGCAATAGAGGGCTATAAAATATTCCGCGGCTCGAGTATTAAAGAGGTGGTAATTTCAAAGGCTCTTTACAGTATCGATCCGATGGCGTTCGCAGACGCAGAAAAGCTTGAAAAATTTACTGTAAACACGCGCAATGTGGCGTTTACGGCACTAGACGGCGTTCTTTACACCAAAAATATGAACGCGCTTGTTTGCTATCCTATGGCAAAGGCAGGGGATGTTTACGCTGTGCCCGATGGGGTTACCGTTATAAGAGAGGGCGCGTTTGCGTACAACACCAAGGTGAAGGATCTGACGCTCCCATATACGCTCATTCGTATCGACTCTAATGCATTCTACGGAGCAGCTGAGCTTACAAGTGTGGTATACACCGGTGATGAGCATGACTGGTCAAATGTTTCCAAGGGTACAGGCAACGAGGCACTTGTTGACGCACCAATGGAGTACGGTCAATAAAGATTGTGGCTAAAATTATGCTTGGAGCTACTGATTGTTTGCGCTGAATGTTAATTTTCGCTGTTTTTTTCTACATAAGCAGTGAAGTTGCACTAAACTGAGCAGTAAGAAGGTTGAAGTTTAGCATTTTAGAATATTGATATTTTATGTAAACTATGTTATAATTTTATCAAATGATATTTTACGCTAAAAAGGAGTATATAAATGCTTTACCTTATTGACACAGCTAACGTAGAAGACATCAGACGCTGCTGCGAATTTTTCCCCGTAGCAGGCGTTACAACCAATCCTACTATAATTTCACGCGAAAAGGCGGACGTGCGCGAGCTTATCTATACTATACGCGATATTATCGGCGATAAGAAAATGCTTCACGTTCAAACGACCGCTTCTGACGCAGCAGAAATTGTAAAGGATGCAGAACTTTTACGCTCAATTGTAGGCGATAATTTTTATATAAAAATACCGATAACGAGCGAAGGTTTGAAAGCGACCGCTATGTGTAAGGACAAGGGAATTGGCGTTACTATGACGGCAATTTTTACGCAGCAACAGGCTATGCTTGCGTCTTCTGCGGGTGCTGATTTCGTTGCGCCATACATAAACCGACTTGATAATATCGTTTCGGATGGTGTTCATGTGGTTGACGAGATAGTGACAATGTTTGAAAAGCACAATGCGAACACAAAGGTTCTTGCGGCAAGCTTTAAAACCGTAGAGCAGGTTCACAAGATATGCCTTACAGGTGCTCACTGCGTTACTATAAATCCTGATGTGTTCGATATGCTCATATATCACCCTCTGACCTATTATGCGATTGATGCATTCGAAAAGGATTGGGAAGCGGTCTACGGAAATAAAAAGTTGCCTGATCTTATTTGACGTATACTTAACTCATAAGATAACAGAACATTACAGGGCGACGGCTTGACAGAGCCGTCGCCCTGATTTATAATAGCGTTATAATATATTTCCTTGGAAAATATTATGAAAACGCTTGAGCTAATAAATTGGAAATTTCATCTTGGATAAATCAGAACGTATGAATATCACTCGCACGATGTAATATACGATATGTCTAAGGCGAGGAGTAGGCTTAGAAGCAAAGACGCTTATCTGACGCTCAACGATTGGTGTCACGTGAACGTTTGTGATAAAGAAGGACTTTACGTGTCAAATGCAGACAACACTGTGAAAATCAGCATAGAAAACGGACGTCTTATCGGCTGTGAGAACGGTAATCCGAGCGATCCTATTCCCGGAATTTGCTACGAAGTCAAAGCTTTCCACGGCAAGTGTCAGTTTATAGTCGAAGGCAGTTGAGTGAATGTAACTCTGTCGGCAGACAGACTTGAAAAGGCAAGTGTATAAACATAAAAAATCGCACCGTTTTGTACAGTGGGATTGATTCTTTATTGAAGAGCTTTGAATGATTCCTTGAGCCATTCGACAGATGCAATTGTTTTCTTGAAAGTGTCAAAAGGAGAGTTGACTTCGGCAATTATAGTGCCGTTTTTAAATCCGGAAGCTTTGAGTATTTGAAGTGCTTCGAGGTTCCTAAGATAACCGCCGCCAAGCTCAAGACAGTCATATTTGATGCCGTCACGGATTATCTGACCACGCTCGGTCTTTATGAAGTCCTTAAGATGTACGTAAACCGTGCGGTCAAGGAAGGCTTTTAGGCCTTCGATCTCATCAATGTCTACGAGAGGGAAATTTCCGCTGTCATAGGTGAACATCAAAGAGGGATTATTGTCAAGCAGATACTTTATATCCTCAATTGATGCATAGGGCGTCTTTTTAACGGAAAAATTTTCAACAGTTATAGTTATCGGGAGCTGCTTTGCATATTCGCAAAGATCGGAGAAAAGCTCGCGTATAGCTGCATCGGCATCACCGAGCTTTTCAACGGGAGTGCCTTCAGGTATCTGCGGAACAGGCAAAAAATACGGACTATCTACGCTTACAGCCTTGTGGATAGCTTTCTTCATATCGTCAAGTGAAGACCGATAAGCAGCGAGTGTTTCAAATGCGCAGGGAAGAAGCGCGTGTACGGATGAAGCCTTCATACCTGTTCGTGCGAGTATTACGGGAGTTTCTTCGGTTATGTATTTGAAGTTGATGTCGAGTTCTTCAATTCCGTGTTCACGTCCAATGGAAAAAGCCTCGTCGATGTCGCGAAGTCCCTCTTGTTTGATTCCTGCTTCAAGCTGAAAATAAAATGTTCCTATACTGTACATAATTATTTCCTCACTTCTAAATGGTGTTGGTTCTGTAGTATCCCGCACGCATACAACGCTTGCAGAGATCTTCGATACATTCGTGCCTTGTAAAGCCATCGTAAATAGCGCGTGTGCGTTCTTTCAATAGTATGCTTTCAAGTGACTCGTCAAATAGATTTCCGAGCGCTATATCTCCGTCACTGTCAAGACAACACGGCACGACCGTTCCGTCTACAAGTATACCTATTTGATCGCGAAGTCCGTAGCAAAATCCTGTGTCGGAAAGTATTTCGCTGTAGATATTTGGCCAATCGAATTTATCGCCCCACTCAAGGAATACTCGTGAGATAATACGGAATCCGGAACGAGTTTTTTCCCATTCGCCAGGAAAGTGGTCTTGCAGCATTTCGAGTATCTGACTGTTTTTTTCGTTAAGTGCTCCGCTTGTTTTGCCATCCATATTCCAAAGACGAAGTACGGTAATAATTCCGGCATTCGAGGCCTTTTTAGCAAATTCAAAACAGTGGGTTATGTAATCTTCAAACGAAATATTTATATCATTCGCCTCAAAAGCATGCAGTGAAATGTTAACCTTATGAGGTGCGGCAGCGATTATCTCGTCAGTGCGATGAGATAAAAGTGTGCCGTTAGTGGTTATTATGGATTTCAGTCCGAGTTCGCTAGCTATTTCTATAAATCGAGGCAAAAGAGGGTGTGCTGTTGGCTCTCCCATAAGGTGATAATAAATATACTCTGCCCACAGTGAAACACGCATGGCGAGCGTTGTAAACTCATCTTCGGTAAGGCTTTTGGGTGTGCGGCGTGTGCCGGGACAGAAAGCGCAGGAGAGATTACAACGGTTTGTTATTTCAAGGTATACCTTGCGATGATTTGACATAACGGCTCCTTGCCAATATTAATCTTTCGAAAAGTATAACATATTTCAGAAGATTTGTAAAGAGGTACAAAGATAAAAATAAATCGCCTTTCGGCGATTTATTTTTGAATATTTAAAAATTAGCCCTTTTTGTAACCGATGTTCTTTTCCTTAGCGGGGTCAAACACAAGGTTGCAGATAGAAGCAACAAGACCGTAGATACCGAAGGTAATTATTGTGAGGAAGAAGTAAGCGCCGGTTCTGCAGGTGTAACCTTCAGGCTTAAGGGAAGTATGGTTGATGATAAGGCTACCTATCCAACCGAGGAAAAATGTTAAGAGAAAACGTACAAGATTGTTATTCTGCATTTTTATGTCCTCCTTTCAATAAGAACATAATAAATATATCATATTTTGTCGAATTTGTCAAGGTTTTTTTAAAATTTAGTAAAAAAAGTCGAAAGAAATCACAATTTAAGTATAAAATGTGAATGAATTATCGGAATCGGGACTTGGTTCAAATCTTACTTTAATACAAAGCAAAAAGCACTGCGTTTGCAGTGCTTTTTTGGCGGAGAAGGAGAGATTTGAACTCTCGCGCCGGTTTAAATCCGACCTACACCCTTAGCAGGGGCGCCTCTTCGGCCAACTTGAGTACTTCTCCGTACATGCCGAACTGATATATTCAGTTCACAAAAAGAAAATGGCGGAGAGAGTGGGATTCGAACCCACGGCTCCCTCACGAGAGTCACCGGTTTTCAAGACCGGCTCCTTAAACCGCTCGGACATCTCTCCACATGAGATGTTTTCTGTTTGCAACATATATATACTATCACAAACTCGCTATATTGTCAAGAGGTTTTATAAAAATATTTTTGCCCCAAGTTAGGGTATATGCAACTTTTTTAAAAATATTTACACAATTTTTCAAAAACCTCTTGCATTTGCGCGCAGTTTGTGGTACAATGCTTATATCTGAGTTTATAGATAATAAAATTTTGGAGGACATTTTTTAAAATGGATATTATTATTGGTATTATTCTGCTCGTTGCAGCGGTATTTCTTATAGCTTCCGTTCTTCTTCAGAGCAGCAAGTCGCACAGAATGCCCGGTACTATTGCCGGCGGTGCTGAAACCTTCTTCGGCAAGACCAAGGGTACATCGATTGACCGTGTACTTGGCAAGGTGACTTCCATTGTTGCTATTATTTTCTGCGTACTCGTAGTTGTAATGTACGTAGCACAGGATCAGAGCCTTGATCTCGGCAACGCTATTACCACCGAGGGGCACGATCATGATCAAGATCTCGCCCCTAACCTTGGTGATGACACTACCGAGCTTACCAGTGACACCACCGAGCCTGTTGCTGACGATACTACCGAAGCTGTAGACGAGAAATAATCATTAAGAATTTATAAAGCCGCTTGCAAGACGGTTTTGCGCGTATTGTTTTATATAAACGCGCAAATGATAACCGTGAAGGCAAGCGGCTTTCGTCTTTTGAAGGGAAGTGAAAGTATTGAGAACATTTGAAGAAATAACCGAGCTTGTTCGCAAATCTGTCGCGAGTGAGCTTTACACGCCTATGGATATGCGCGAAATGACGGCATTTTTATCTCTCGAAACAAGTGAATACGATACGTTCGCTGCGGCGGTGGACGAGCTTATACGTACGGGTGAAATATGCGAAACAAAGCGCGGCAAGCTTATAACCGTTTCATCGTCTGGGCACATCATCGGTATCTACCGCGCTACAACACGCGGTTTCGGATTTGTCTTGCAGGATGACGGTGATATTTTTATCTCGCGCGACAATTCGCACGGTGCTATGAACGGTGACCGCGTTATGATATCGCTTATAAAAGATATTAAAAAAGCAAGTCGCGGCCAAGGAGAACATCGCGAAGGGGCTGTAATTCGCATTATCGAACGTGCTATAACCGAAGTTGTAGGCACACTGAAAATAGTACGTCAAAGTGCGCCGAAGGCTAAAGTCGGCAAGGGTAAAGGCAAGGGTAAAAAAGCGCCTGTTAAGTCACCGAAGACAAGTATTTACGTCTATCCCGACGATGCTAAATTATCGCTTCGTTTGAATATACCGACCGCACAAGTATGCGGTGCGTCTGACGGTGATAAGGTGCTTGCGCGTATTACGCGCTATCCTGACACATCGGGCGATTCTGGCGCAGTGGGCAGGGTACTTCGTGTATTTGGACCTACAGATTCGCGTGCGGCGAACTATCAGGCGATTTTGTTTGCAAACGGTATAAAAACGCGTTTTGACGATGCTACTCTTGCCGAGGCACGTGCCATAAAGGGCGGCTGTGAGCTTGTGGGAAGACGTGATTTTCGCGATAAGACTATCTTCACTATTGACGGTGCCGATGCCAAAGACTTTGACGATGCCATTTCTATTGAGCGTGACGGTGACGGTTATATTCTCGGTGTTCATATTGCGGACGTTTCACACTATGTAAAAGCGGGTAGTCCTCTTGACGATGAGGCGTTCAGGCGCGGTACGAGCATATATTTCACGGACAAGGTTGTGCCGATGTTGCCCGAGGAATTATCGAACGGTGTATGTTCACTAAATCGTGATGACGACAAGTATACGTTGTCGGTTCTGATACGCTTTGACAGCAATGCAAACGTAATTGACAGCGAATTCTGTGAGGCGGACATATCCTCGAAAATGCGCGGCGTTTATCACGAGATAAACGATTCACTAAAGCTTGGCGAAAAGTCGGAATTTTACAAAAAATATGCTTTTTTACTTGATGAAACGTTACCGACTATGCTTGAACTTTACGAGAAACTTCTGAAAAAATCGCGTGAGCGTGGCTCGCTTGAGCTTGAAACTGCGGAGTCTGTAATACTCCTTGACGACGACGGTGTGCCTGTGGAAATCGTTCCTCGTGAGCGCGGAGTGAGTGAGCGTATGATAGAGCAGTTTATGCTCGCGGCGAATGAAGCGGCAGCAGGCTGGCTTACTTCAATGGCTCTGCCTTGTGTGTTCCGCATACACGAAGAGCCGTCGAGTGAAAAGGTGCAGACTTTTGCGGAGTTTATTCACAATTTAGGTCTTGATGCCAAACCTCTACGCCGCCGCAAGATACTTTCTTCGTCTTACCGTGATGTTGCAATCGAAGCCGCAGAAAAAGGGCTTTCTTCTGTCGTTACTCCTATAATGCTCCGTTCTCTTATGAAGGCTAAATATTCATCTGTTGCAGAGCCTCATTTCGGACTCGGCTGTGAGCTTTATTGTCACTTTACCTCGCCAATTCGGCGTTATCCCGACCTTGCGGTGCACCGTATCATTAAAGCAGCGCTTCACGGAGAGATTGACAGCGAAAATCTCGCCAAATATGAGATGTTCGCAAAGGGGGCGGCAGAGATTTCCACTGAAAATGAACTTCGTGCACTTAACGCGGAACGCGATATCGAGGACCTTTATAAAGTTTTATTTATGGAAGATAAGATTGGTGAGAAGTATGAGGGGATTATCAGTTCTGTAACGAGCTTTGGTTTCTTTGTGGAGCTTGAAAACACCTGCGAGGGACTTGTTCGTATCGACTCGCTTCGCGGTTGGTATGAGTTTAACGAGAAATCACGCAGACTTATCGGTGATAGAGGCGAGATGTTCTGCCTCGGTCAGCGTGTACGAGTTCGTGTTGAGGACTGTGACATAATCACGCGCAAGGTGGAATTTTCACTCATTGAGGAACGCTAAAATTGCTGCTTTCATTGCACTTTCATATATATTGCCGCGAGCTATTCCAAGCACGCCGCGACGGGCGACAGCCTCGGTTACGGTAATGCCAAGTTCGCGGCTTTCGTTTACGATTTCACGGCTTATATCGAAGTATCCAAGTTCTGTGTTGGCAAGTGTTTGTGCGGCGCTTGCGAGAGTTAGTAGCTCGTCACCACGGGCATCTATACCGAGTGTGCGCAGTGTGACTGGCTCGCAGAAATTGTATTTTGTAAGTCCGTTTGCTTCCCGATAAACGTTAAGTGTGTACATAAGTTCGCTTGTCAGTGTGCCCGTTTGATTTAATGTTAATCCAAGCTCGAAAAGTCGGTCGCAAATCTCTGCGGCAAGCGGTGAAGTATCGTTTTCAAAAATTATGGCGTATTCGTACATAGTGTCTTCTCCAAAATGGTTTACTATAAAATTATCATTCCCAAGCGGACAAAGTTTAGCGATAGTAATTTTTATATGTATGCATCCACTCACAAATTTGCAAAGACACTTGACCGCACAAAAAAAAGGTGATATAATAAGGTGATATAATTTTATTGTAATGATTTTTATGACAGTAGGGAATTATCGTGAAAAAAGAAAAGAAGGTAATGATAAATATAAAATCGGCGCATTTTACGCCCAGTGAGGGATACGTTAAAAACGTTTCGATTGTAGACCCGTTTGCGGCGGAGCTGTTTGACTCCGTTGACGCCCAGCGCATCGATGTTGATTATTCGGGAGTGATGTCCGTTTCAGGCGGCAGACTCGTAATACGCTACGACGAGTCCGAACTTACGGGTATGCCTGGCGCTACTACAGAGGTGTCGTTCGAGCTTAAAAATCCCGATATTGTTGTGATGCAGCGCTCGGGTACGGTTAATACGTCGTTTTGCTTTGCACGCGATGAGCGTATTGAGTGCGTGCAGGACACGGGAGATATGTCGCTATCTTTTGTAATAAGCACCGATGCACTTGAAAACGGTATATGTGAGGATGGCGGAGATTTGCAGATAAGCTACGGTATGGAAGTGCGCGGAAGCGTTGTTCAGCGTTCGCTTATGCATTTTCACGTAGGTATTGCATGATACATAAATTTTGAGAAAGCTATGGTGACAAGACGTGGCTAAAAAAGATATTACGGGCGAAGAAATAAAGCAGAAGATTACACACTCTCAGTTCAAAGGGGAGATGAAGACATTGAAGTCGGGTGTATATCTGTTTTACGGTGATGAAAATTTCATAAAACTCCACACGCTCCAGGATATCAGAAGCCGTGTGTGCGAGGAAGATAGCTTCGAGGCGTTTAATCATTTCGTTTTTACACGTGACAATTACAGCGCAGAAGCCCTTCATACGGCTGCACTGTCAATTCCGATGATGAACGACTACAAGCTCATCGAACTTTACGAGATACCTCTCAGCGATATGCGTAAAAAAGAGGATATTGAGGCACTTTTGGATGCACTTGAGGCAGCTTCCGAAAATGATGATACTATTCTCATTATCTACACAACGTCGGAAAATTTTGACGCAGGCGACGAAAGACGCCCGTCGGAGATGTATAAGGCTCTCGCAAAATACGCAACTCCAGTTGAATTCGCGCACGAGCCGACGCAGAAGATAGTATTGTGGGTGCAGAAGCACTTTTCTGCAGAGAGGATAGTTGCGCAGCTTCCCGAGTGTACGCATCTTATAGACACTGTCGGTCACGATTTGACCACGCTCTCGGGTGAGATTGAAAAGCTGACAGCATATCTTCACTATAAAGAGCGCGACAGACTTTATAAAATGGATATAGACCTTGTGTGCCCGCACAACAAGGAGATAGGTGCGTTTGAGTTTGCGGACGCGATACTTGACGGAAACAACGATAAGGCGTTTTATATCCTTGCGGATTATAAGTTGAAAAACGAGCCTGCACAGATAATCCTTGGGGGGATTATTAGGATTTTTACAGACCTTCTCTCTCTCAAACTTTACGCAGAGGCAGGAATTTCTTCTGACGATGCAGCAAAGCGTACGGGGATGCACAAGTATGTTGCAAAGATGCGTATGACCAAGGCGAAGGCATGTGAACGTGCGGCGCTTGAAGGAATTATAAAGCTGTGTTCCGAAACGGACGAGGCACTTAAATCAAGTGCCGTTGAACAATATATTTTGCTTGAGCGCCTTATAATAGGCGCATCGCAATACAGAAAAAGGAAAGTATTTTAAGTGACGGATAAATTAAAGCTCGACGTTCCGATAGCCGTCGAGGGAAAGTATGATAAAATAAAAGTAGCCGCCGTTGCCGATGCACAGATAATCGTCACGGACGGCTTTGGCGTATTCGCTTCTGAAGAAAAAAATATGCTGATACGCAGACTCGCAGAGCCGCACGGAATCATTGTTCTGACCGATTCTGACGGCGCGGGACGCGTGATACGCAATTACTTCAACTCAATACTGCCGAAGGACAAGCTTTTTCACCTTTATATTCCCGAGATTGAAGGCAAGGAGAAAAGGAAAAAAGTGCCGTCAAAAGCAGGTACGCTCGGCGTCGAAGGGATGGAAGTGGGACTTATACGCGCATTGCTCGAGCCGTTTGCGGTTGGCGAAAGGCGTATCACACCCTTGCGCGAGCTTACGAAAACGGATTTCTTTGCGGACGGTTTTTCGGGCGCTGAAGGCTCCGCCGATAAGCGCGCCAAGCTATGCAAATATCTGAATCTTCCGACGGGTATGTCGGCAAACGCGCTGCTTGCGGCGATAAACCTACTTGGTGAAACGGATAAATATGAGGAATTTTTAAACAATGACGGACAAAATTAAAGCTCTTTTTATAAAATACCGTGAGGTGATTTTGTACCTCATTTTCGGAGTGCTGACAACGCTTGTGAGCTTAGGTGTGTATTACTCACTTCTATGGTGCGGTATGCATTATATTGCCGCTCAGGTGATATCGTGGGCGGCGGCTGTGGCCTTTGCATTTGTAACCAATAAGCTTTTTGTGTTCCTTGACAAGGACACGAGCGGCACAACGCTCTTTCGTCAGATATGGCAATTTGTGAGTGTGCGTATTGCATCGGGCGTTCTTGAAACGGCACTTTTGTGGCTTATGGTCGATATACTCCTGATTGGTGAGGGAATAGCAAAAATTCCAGTTGCGGTGATAACCGTTGTAGTAAATTATATTGCAAGCAAACTCTTTGTGTTTAAGAAGAGGTAATTATGAAACTTAAATTTACCGTTGAAGGTATGAGCTGCGCTGCTTGCTCGGCTTCCGTTGAGCGTGTTGCAAAGCGGCTTGACGGCGTTACAGAGGCAAGTGTAAATCTGCTTGCGAAAACGCTTACAATCGACGTGTATGACGGCACGGACGATATAACAGCGCGTGTGTGTAACGCTGTTGCGAAGGCGGGATTTTCTGCTACGCCTATAGTAGATACGCTCGTTAGAAGGGGTGAAAACACCGATAAAAAATCAGTCGACAATACTGCAAAAAACATATCCCGCGAGATGAAGATACGACTTTTCGTGTCGCTTGGATTTCTCGCTGCTTTGATGTATCTTACAATGGGGCATATGGTAGGCTTGCCCACGCCGTATATATTCCACGGTGCCCAAAACGCGCTGATTTTCGCATTCGCCCAATTCCTTTTGACACTTCCTGTTGTCTACCTTAACCGCAAGTTTTACGCCGTTGGATTTAAGGCACTCGCTCACCGTTCGCCTAATATGGACTCACTTGTGGCTGTTGGATCGTCCGCGGCATTCCTATACGGAATAGTTGCTATTTTTATGATAGGCTATGGTCTTGGTCACGGCGACACGGCAACAGTTGACTATTACCGAGAAAACCTCTACTTCGAATCTGCGGCGATGATACTTACGCTTGTTACTGTAGGCAAATTTTTGGAAGAACGCAGTAAAAACAAGACCGGCGCGGCTATTGAGCGTTTGACCCGCCTGGCGCCTGATATCGCTACTGTAGAACGCAGCGGCATTACTGTTGAGGTTAAGACGGCGGAGCTTTTGATTGGCGACATTATCGTTATCCGTCCCGGAGAGTCGCTTCCGGCGGACGGCGTTATCGTGCAAGGCTCGTCTGCACTTGATGAATCCGCGCTAACAGGTGAGCCGATACCGGTAGAAAAGACGGTCGGTGACAGAGTAACGACTGCTTCCATAAACAAAAATGGATTTTTCAAATACCGCGCAGAGAAAGTCGGCGGAGAAACCTCACTTGCTAAAATAATCGAGCTTGTACGCGATGCAGGCGCGACAAAAGCACCTATATCGAGGCTTGCGGATAAGGTTAGCGGTATTTTTGTTCCGATAGTTATGGCGATTGCGGCTCTGACGTTTTCTGTATGGCTGATACTTGGCAAAAGCTTTGATTTTGCTCTTTCGTGCGGTATATCCGTACTTGTTATTTCGTGTCCGTGCGCGCTTGGTCTTGCGACTCCCGTTGCGGTCACAGTTGCAATCGGCAGAATGGCTGAACACGGAATTTTAATCAAAAGCGCAGAGGCGCTTGAGGTGCTTCACTCGGTAGAGACTGTTGCGCTTGACAAGACCGGCACTATCACCGAAGGTAAGCCGAGTGTTAGCGACGTAATCGCGGTCGATGAGTTTATGCTTTTAAGTGTTGCGGCCTCGCTTGAAGCGGCTAGTGAGCATCCGCTTGCCGATGCAATACGTGAATGGTGCGCTGAAAAAGGCGTTAATGTATCTGCAGTAAGTGATTTTAGCGCTGTTTCAGGACGCGGAGTTGCGGCAATGATTGACGGCAAAGTGGCATACGGCGGCAACGCTATTTATATGAGTGAGCAGGGAATTGATATTTCTGCTGTATCTGTCACGCTTGATATACTCGCCGCAAACGGTAAAACACCTATGCTGTTTGCTCTTGACGGGAAGTTGCTAGGAATAATAGCTGTTGCCGATACGATAAAACATACCTCGCAAGAGGCGATTGAACGCCTTAATTCGATGGGAATTCATTCTGTAATGCTCACGGGTGACAACAAAATAACCGCAGCGGCTATAGCAAAACAAGCTGCTATCGATGAGGTTGTGGCAGAGGTTCTACCGGATGACAAAGAGCGTATAGTGGCTGAAAAAATGAAGGGTGGAAAAATTGCATTTGTTGGCGATGGTATTAATGATTCCCCAGCACTTGCACGCGCAGACGTTGGTATAGCAATCGGTTCAGGCACGGATATCGCTATAGACTCGGCTGATATCGTGCTGATGAAAAACGACCTTACGGATGTACCCGGGGCGATTGAATTTTCACGCCGAACGATGAGAAATATCAAGCAAAATCTTTTCTGGGCGTTCATTTACAACACGCTCGGAATACCGATAGCAGCAGGTGTTTTGTCGGGAATTGGGATAACCTTAAGCCCGATGATAGGTGCGGCGGCGATGAGCCTATCGTCGCTGTTTGTGGTTACAAACGCACTTCGTTTGTACCGAGTTAAACTATAATTTGTACAAGGAGATATAGCCATGAAAAAGACAATTAAAATCGAAGGTATGCACTGCTCGCACTGCCTTACCCGTGTAACAAATGCTCTTGCGGCGCTTGGCCTCAGGGTAAATGCCACTTTGCCTGACGGTATTGCGACCGTTGAAGGTGCTGATGTTGACGACGCAAAGCTTCGCGAGGTTGTTGAGGACCTCGGCTTCGACGTAGTTTCGATTAGTTAAAAATAACTGTGTTTTATACGAAAGGGCGACGGAAAATGGGATTTCTTGACCTCTTAAAAAACTTTTTCACACACAAGGATTTTTTACCGTGTGCAAGTGAGATTCCCGGCACGCTTTTTACGCCGCTTCATTTTGCTTTTTCAGCATTTTGCATTCTCATAATTGCGCTTATATGCATATTTTTCAGAAAAGGCTCGGAACGCACTCTGCGCACGCTTTTTGCTGTGTGTTGGGCGTGGCTTGTGGTTTTCGAAGTAAGTAAGATTCTTTGGGAAACTTACACGGGCGCGAGCGTGAACTTTGAGTACAGAGGCATTTTGCCTCTCTATCCGTGTAGCATTTTTATGTACGCTATGCCGTTTGCGATATGGGGACGAGGTAGAGTTAGATACGCCGCGTGTGGATATGTATGCTCACTTGGCTTTCTTGGCGGCGCGATAAATTTCATCTACCCTGCGAATATTCTCGGTAACTATTCTTGCATTTCTTTTGCCGGCTTTCACACATTTATGTATCACGGCGCTATAGTGACAACAGCACTTCTGATGCTCTTTAGCGGATATCACTCCTATAAAAAAGCTACACATCCCGCTGACCTTCTTTTGCCGAGTGTGCCGCTTCTTGTAATATCGATTGCCGCGAATATCGTCAACTTTTCAAAGATAGATTCAGACTATATGTTTTTTAAACTTGAGTCGTTTATCTTTGCACCAATCGGCGCATCTACACCAGATGTTTTGGCGCTGATAATTGTGTATGCAGTATATATCTTCATACACGCGGCACCGTATTTGACGTTTTACATCATAAATAGAAAAAAGCTTGATTCACAGCGAGGATGAAAATGAAGGCTGTCCGTTCGGACAGCCTTTTCTCGTTTTAGTGTTTACTTTTTCGGAATGATAACGCCATAGTCGCCGTCGTTGCGGCGATACACTACATTGACCTCGCCGCTTGAACTGTTGGAATACAGGAAAAATGCGTGACCGAGCAGGTTCATCTGGAGGATCGCTTCTTCTGCGGTCATGGGACGGAGTTCAAACTCCTTGAGTCTTATCGTTGGTTCTTCATCAATAGGCTCTTCGGGAATCTCGCTGATTACTGTTTCACGCAGGCGTTTTTCGAGCTTGGTCTTGTTTTTGCGTATCTGGCGTTCAATTGCCTCCATGGCAAGGTCGAGTGCATTGCGGAAGGTTTCGTCGGTTTCTTCGCCCCTGTAGAACATTCCTCCTGCCGCGATGGTTACCTCAACACGCTCACGGTTTTTAGGTGCGGAGAGCTTGACCGTGGCTGTAGGTTCATCGCGGAAGAATTTGTCGAATTTTGCAAGTTTTGCTTCGGCAATGGGTTTGAAATCTTCCGGTACGCTTAAATGTCTGCCAACGTAGGTTATCTTCATATTCTCTCCACCTTTATTAAGTTTTTTGCAGGCAGATGACTTGCCACAGGTGAGTCCTCTGCTTTGCATATATAGTATAACATATTTTACTGTAAAAATCAATACTTACCATAAAAATATTTTAAAATATTTTGTGAATAATGCACATAAAAATGTTACATTTCATTTTGCAAGAAATCTTGCGTTTTTTATTGACAGGATGGGGTAAAATATGGTATAATATATATTGTACTATTATATAGTCAAGCATTAAAATTATATATACTTTGGAGGATCCAATAATGTCACAGAAACTTCGTGCCGGTATTGTCGGCGCATCCGGTATGGTCGGTCAAAGATTTATCACCCTTCTTCAAGATCC
Organism: Candidatus Flemingiibacterium sp.; assembly: GCA_045579105.1. Lineage (GTDB taxonomy): Bacteria > Bacillota > Clostridia > Oscillospirales > CAG-272 > Flemingiibacterium. The sequence continues at coordinate 2,199 of JAZNLM010000085.1, read as the reverse complement.
CCCCTACTTCGAGATCACCGCTCTCGCGGCAAGCCCTCGCAGTGCAGGTAAGACCTATGAAGAAGCACTCGGCGGCAGATGGAAGCTTCAGACTCCCATGCCCGAGTCTGTTAAGGATATGGTCGTTATCGATGCGGCAAAGCTTGACGTTATGGCAGAGCTTTGCGACTTCGTGTTCTGCGCTGTCGATATGAAGAAGGACGAAATAAAGGCGCTTGAAGAAGCGTACGCAAAGGCGGAGATTCCTGTTGTATCCAACAACTCCGCTAACCGTTGGACGCCTGACGTTCCTATGGTAATTCCGGAGATCAACGACTCTCACCTTGAGGTTATCGAGGCGCAGAAGAAGCGTCTTGGTACAAAGCGCGGCTTTATCGCAGTTAAGCCCAACTGCTCGATTCAGTCATACGTTCCTGCGCTCACTCCTCTTCTCAAATTTGAGCCTACCGAAATCGTTGCCACCACTTATCAAGCAATTTCCGGTGCGGGTAAGACTTTCAATGAGTGGCCCGAGATGATAGATAACGTTATTCCTTCCATGGGGGGCGAGGAAGAAAAGTCCGAGCAGGAGCCTCTTAGAGTTTGGGGTAAGGTTGTGAACGGAGAGATAGTTAAGGCTGATGCTCCGCTTATCACCACGCAGTGCATACGAGTGCCTGTTACCGACGGTCATACTGCGGCTGTGTTTGTAAGATTCAAGAACAAGCCCACCAAGGAAGAAATTCTCAAGGCTTGGGCTGATTATTCGGGTAAGCCGCAGGAACTCGAGCTTCCTCACGCCCCCAAGCAGTTTATCCACTACTTCGAGGAAGACAACCGTCCGCAGGCGAACATTGACCGTAACCTCGAGGGCGGCATGGCTATCTCTATCGGACGTCTTCGTGAGGACACTCTCTTTGACTACAAGTTCGTTGGACTTTCGCACAACACTCTTCGCGGTGCGGCAGGCGGCGCAGTTGAGATTGCAGAGCTTCTTTACAGACTTGGTTATTTGACGAAGAAATAAATGAAGTGGAAGCACGAGGCTTTTTTGAAATAAAAGCGTCGCTTTCAACGACAGCAAAAAACTTTATACAACGCTATCGCTTCACAGAGTGTTTGGCTATTCGGTTCCCACGCTCCCACCAGCCAGGAACCTCGCCGACACCCGTGTCGGCACTCCGGCAACTGTTTACTTAAAACGCACGGGTGCTGTACGAATATTCTTTACGTGAAAAAGTTAGCGTAAAGAAGCAAATGTTAATGAAGCAAATGTTAATAAGAAAATTATCCAAACCAAAATCAAGGAGCTGTCGGCATTTACAATGTGGCAGCTCCACACATTATGACGACAAAACGGAGGACGTAAAATGAAATACGATATTCTAATAGTAGGCGGTGGCGGACGTGAGCACACGATTGCCGAAACTCTCAAAAAATCTCCCGGCTGCGGAAAATTATATATGGCTCCCGGAAATGGCGGTACTGCCGCTATTGCGGAAAATCTTCCGATAAAGGCGACTGACATTGAAGGCGTTGTTGCGGCTGCTAAAGAGAAGAGCGTTGACCTCGTTTTCGTTGCTCCGGATGATCCTTTAATGCTCGGAATGGTTGACAGACTTGAAGCCGAGGGTATCCGAGCATTCGGTCCGCGCGCAAACGCGGCTATCATCGAGGGCAGTAAGGTGTTCTCGAAGAAGTTTATGAAGAAGTACGGTATACCTACCGCGAACTATGAGGAATTTGATAACTCTGCGGCGGCTATTGCGTACATTAAAGAACAGAACAGCTTCCCGACTGTTATCAAGGCTGACGGTCTTGCACTTGGCAAGGGTGTTATCATCGCCGAGGATATGGCTGCGGCTGAAGCAGGCGTTCGCGAGATAATGGACGACAAGGCGTTCGGCGATGCCGGCAACAAGGTCGTTATTGAGGAATTTCTCACCGGTCCCGAGGTGTCGGTTCTTGCGTTTGTTGACGGAAAAACTATCAAGACGATGGTTTCCGCGCAGGACCACAAGCGTGCGCTTGACGGGGACAAGGGTCTTAACACGGGCGGTATGGGCACGTTCTCGCCGAGCCGTATCTATACTCCCGAAATCGCAGAAGTTTGTATGAGCACCATTTTCCTTCCCACCGTTGAAGGACTTGCAAAAGATGGAAGAATATTTAAGGGCGTTATCTACTTCGGTCTTATGATCACTCCGAAGGGTCCGAAGG
>JAZNLM010000084.1:0-6909 GCA_045579105.1 Candidatus Flemingiibacterium sp. | reverse complement strand
GAGGGATACACATCGAAGGACGGATGCGAAAACGGCATTGAGAGTGTAAGAAAGAACGCTCCAGACGCAGAAATCGTTAAGGAATAATCCAAAATATTATCGGCGCTGTCCGTTTAGACAGCGCCGATTTTTTATTTTCTCTTCCAAGTTTTAGTTTAAAAAATATAACGCTATAAAAACAACCGCAACCGCTGTAAATCCCGCGCCGACTATCGGAATAAACCCGTAACCGCCAATACGTTTCCCCCGCTTGCGCATAACGTAATCGTAGTATCGCTCATGCTTATAATTTTTACCGTAAAACGGTATCAGCGAACTAAGGCGCTTTGCGGCATAGGTAAAGCCATCGAACATTCCGTCCGTGCTCACCCAGACAAGCGCTCCGATACATAAAAGTATAACACCTGGAATAGTAAACGCATCAGCAAGCAGCTTGTATCGCGTAAGTGTATCAGTCGTCTCAAAAAGTCCGTTAGAATACATAATGAGCACCGCGACACCTAACGCAACGGCCGTCGTTATTCCATATTTGAGCAGCCTTTTTTTTGTTTCACCGTTCATATAAATCACCCAGTTTCATAAAATCAAAATCCCGTGACGCCTGGCACCACGGGATTTTTGTCGATATTGTGCCGTTTGTAAGGCTGTTATTTTGCAAGTTCTTCGCGTATCTTCGCTTCTTCTGCATCGTTGCAGTAAACGAAGTGTCCAGGGCTTACTTCACGAAGCGATGGAAGATCAACGGAATAGTCGTGCTCCTTCGCCGCATTATAGGAAATGCGCTTACGCTTCTTCTCCGAATGAGGGTCAGGCTGCGGTATAGCCGAAAGAAGCGACTTCGTGTAAGGGTGAAGCGGATGAGCGAAAAGCTCGTCGGAATCCGCAAGCTCAACAAGCTTACCAAAGTGCATTACGCCAATTCTGTCGGAGAAATATTTAACAACCGAAAGGTCATGTGCAATAAACAGAATGGTAAGACCAAGCTGTTCACGAAGCTCGTTAAGAAGATTGATAACCTGTGCCTGAATTGATACATCGAGCGCCGAAATCGGCTCATCTGCGATTATCATATCGGGCTGCATAATAACCGAACGCGCAATACCTATACGCTGACGCTGACCGCCCGAAAATTCGTGCTGATACCGTCCTGCGTGCTCGCGAACAAGTCCGACAAGCTCAAGCGTTTCGTAGACCTTTTTCTCGATGAGTTCCTTATCCTTAACGCCGTTTACAACAAGTCCCTCTGAAATTATCTCTCGTACAGTCATACGGGGATTTAATGATGCGGAAGGATCCTGGAATATCATCTGAATTTTTGTCGCAGCTTTGCTTCTTTTCGCAGCGAGATTGTCACGGCGAGCCTTGACAATCTCCGTTCTGTTTGCGGAGATTATCGCACGAAGCTCCGACTTGCGTGCATCGTCTGCCCCCGACATTTCCTTCTTTGCAGCTTTGATAGCTTCTTTGTATGAACGAATACCTGCAGCGATACGCTGTCCTTTGAAGTATACGTTACCCGAAGTGATATCGTAAATCTTTATGATGGAGCGTCCGGTGGTAGTCTTTCCGCAGCCCGACTCGCCAACGAGGCCGAAAACCTCGCCGCGCTTGATGTCGAAGCTTACGTTGTCGACAGCCTTTAGCTCCTTTTTACCCATTTTAAAGTACTGACAAAGATTTTCGACACGAAGCAGAACTTCGCTGCTATTTACAGTTTTATTCTCACTCATTGTCAGCACCTGCCTTTCCGGTCATACGCGCAATGCGGTCAACGATGATGTGCGGCGGCTCAACCTTCGGAGCATCCGGATGTAGCAACCAAGTTGCCGCCCAGTGAGTGGGCGAAACCGCAAATGCCGGCGGCTGCATCTCAAAGTCTATCTTAAGCGCATATTTGTTTCTGTCTGCGAATGCATCTCCGATAGGCGGATAGATCATATTCGGGGGGGTTCCGGGAATAGCCTCGAGCTTTTCAGTTGTATCAAGGTCAGGCATACTTGAAAGAAGTGCCCATGTGTACGGGTGACGGGGATCGTAAAAAATATCGTCTGCCGTACCGTATTCAACAATCTTACCTGCGTACATAACGCCGATCTTATCAGCGATATTTGCAACAACGCCAAGGTCGTGCGTAATAAAGATGACGGTAAGATTACGTTCACGCTTTAAGTTGTTGATAAGCTCAAGTATCTGCGCCTGAATGGTAACGTCAAGAGCAGTAGTCGGCTCGTCACATATAAGGATATCGGGGTTTGCGGAAAGCGCGATAGCAATAACTATACGCTGGCGCATACCGCCCGAGAACTCAAACGGATACTGATTGTATCTGATACGTGACTCGGGAATACCCACCTCGTCCATAAGCTTTATCGCCTTTTCCTTAGCCATACGCTTTGTGAGGCGGTAAACTACCTTGGAAGCAGTTTCCTTGAGGTAATCAATAAGAGCGAGAGCCTTTGCGTTTACATCCACGCTCGGCGCGTTCTCGATATCGCGAGTATACCTTGCCGCGATATTATCAAGCATCTTTACGATGTTTGCTTTGAGTTCGCCAAGATCGTATACATTCTTCGGAACAACCTTCCATTCAACGTTCTTACCGCGTGCAATAAGAGCTTCGCGTCTTGCACTCTGACGAGCAAAGCGAGCTTCTTCCTTGGGGTTATTCTTAAAAGCTGTAAAGTACTTGTTTATAGCGCCATTGAAGGAAGATTTGAACGTATATGTCGTAGAATCCTTGAGAATATCAAGCTTGTCAACACACTCTGCAACAAGTGCACAGATGCGCTTTGATACTTCAGTAGAGCCTTTTTTGTCAATTTCTCCCTCAAAATACGCGCGAATTTCAGGAAGTGCGGCAAGTACTGCCTTCTTCGATCCAACAGTCTTTGTGGCAGAATGTGCAAGTGCAGCCTTTTCCATCTCGATAAACTCAAGCATAAAATTGTCATCAAGATACTTGAGAGTTACGTCGTTGAGCTGCTCTACAGGCATAGCTGCGAGATCAGCATCGGGATTTTTCAGTTTGTAGAAACCGATTCTAAAGAAATCTGGGCGTGTTTGTGAAATAAGCTCCCCGAGAATAGTCTTAAGCAAGGAAAGCGCCGAGATAAGCTCGGAATTATCCTCTACCTTCTCGCTGTAAGAAGCGCGAAGTGCAGAAAGTGTTGCAAGTGTTTCGTTAATACGCGCATCTGCTCCTGCTGTGAAGAAGATGTTCTTAACAACAGGCAAGCGCTTGATTATAGAAGTAAGCGAATCCTTTACATCATACTTGCGGCGTCGTTCAAGGTGGAACAAAAGATCTTCGGTTTCACCGATAAGCTCTTCCGCGGTGGTGTAGGCAACATTATATGCCTCTTCAAGCTTGATACCCTCAACATTGAACTTATCAAAGGTCGAAATATACTCGTTTATTTTCACCTCATTTTCCTTGCCGAGAACCTCGAGCATATTGACCTTAAGAATAGCGAGAAGGGTATTGAACTCTTTTCTCGACATCTTGCGGGTTGCCTTATTCTTAAGGAGCATAGCCTCGGTGATCTGTCTGCCTATCTTAACGATTGGGTTAAGAGAGGAGAGCGGATCCTGGAAGATCATCGCAATCTTATCCCCGCGAATTTTATGCATATCTTCTTCGTCAATGCGGAGAAGGTCCTTACCGTCAAATAATATCTCGCCACCCTCAATGATAGAGTTTCCCGCGAGGATACCCAGTATCGCCTTGGAAGTTACGGACTTACCCGAGCCGGACTCGCCTACTATCGCAAGTGTTTCGCCGCGCTCTAGATCAAAGGAAATGTCACGTACAGCTTTGACCGTACCGCCCTGTGTGCGGAAGGATATTTTTAAGTTTTTGACTTCAAGTATTTTTTCACTCATGTCTTAGTCCTCCACACCGCGAAGTGACGGGTTGAACGCGTCACGAAGTCCGTTACCGAAAAGGTTAAAGCAAATCATAAGAAGCGAAATTATTATCGCCGGGAACAGCATAAGATGAGGATAGTTTACCCAAATCTTCGATGCGTCAGAAAGAAGTGTACCGAGCGAGGTCATCTTCGAACCACCAAGGTTTACGATACCGAGGAATGACAGCATAGACTCACTGAAGATTACCGACGGTATAACAAGCGCGGACGAGGTGATTATCGTACCGAGCGAGTTCGGGAAAATATGCTTCCAGATAATGCGCGAGTCAGATGCACCGAGGGTACGAGCCGCCATAACATATTCCTGGTTCTTGAAGCGGTAGAACTGCGTACGAACACGCGCGGACGTTCCAACCCAACCGGTCATAACGTATGCGAACAGAAGCGACGGTATCGGTCCGACCTTCTTTGCCAGATGTATCTGGAAAAGCGTCGCCACGACGATGAACGGAATACCCGAAAGTATATCCTTAATACGCTCCATTACAATATCCACAGTAGCTCCGTAGTAACCTTCAATAGCACCGTAAATAGCTCCAAGAATAAAGTTGATTACAGAAACTGCAACTGCCACGAGGAGCGAAAGTCTTATACCGATAGCCATACGGAGCGCAAGGTCGTAGCCCTGGCTGTCCGTGCCAAAGATATATTCAGGCTCAAAACCGTTTTTATAAACGTAATAGTTGTAGTAAAGCACACGAACCTTATACTGCGCGGTTTCGGTCGTGCCGCCGCCGACAGGCTTATAGTAAACAAGATCACCGTTTGCATCGCGCATATAGTTCTCAACGAACTGTATATTTTCAGAATATTCGATCTTGTCTCCATTCTCGTCAAGCGGATTCAATTTTGCATCTGCCTTGTACCAATAGTTTGCATTGGTCTTATCCGCGCAGAACTCGTTTTCCGCAACGAGCGGATAGATTACATGAAGACCTGTTTCTTCTTCCCACGCGCGAATTTCTGCAAGCTCATGCTGCTCGATCTGTCTGTAAAGGAAACCAACTTCGAGGTAGGTTTCTATATCTGCGTTAATGGTGGTTTTTCCGGTAACGCGATTTTCCTTTACCTCGTGTAATTTACGAATAGGATTGTACTTCTGTGTCATCTCTGATGCAATAACTGTTTCACCGTTATATCCATCAGCGCCAACACCGATTGCGAGTGCCGCAAGATAGCCACGCTCGTTAAAGTCGCGGTTTACACTGCCAGTTGCAATACCGAAATCAGCAAGGAAATTATTGCGAGGTCCCTTCTTTGCGTAATAGGGATCGAGGAAGGTTGTGGGATACTGTGCGAAAAGGGGCATAAATACGGCGTAAAGAATTATTACAATGATTATAATAGCCGCACCGATAGACGCCTTGTTTTTTCTAAAACGAAGCCACGCATCCTTAAAGTAGCCGATAGGCTTGTCGTCAAACTTTTTGTCGGAGATACGCTCACCGTGTCCCGCAAATGCAAGCTTTTCCTTCGGAATGGAAGGAATATTCATATTATCTTTTATCATAATTACTTCTCTCCCATTCTGATACGAGGATCTATAAAGCCATAGCTTATGTCAACCACGATACCTGCTAAAAGTCCGATAAAGGTGTAGAATATAGAGTCTACCATGAACACGTCGTAGTCAAGGAGCTGTACAGCCTTGATATAAAGCTGTCCGACTCCGGGGATTGAGAAAATCTGTTCGATAATCATAGAGCCGCCCAAAATACCGATAAAACTCGATATTATCATTGGAAGTATCGGCACCATTGCGTTCTTGAGCGCGTGACGTGTGGTAGCTTGTGAACGGGTAAGTCCCTTCGTACGTGCGAGGAGCATATAGTCAGAGGTAAGGGTTTCGGTAAGCTCCGCACGGGTGAAACGGCACAGACCCGCAACCTCACCGAATGAGAGCGCAAGAACAGGCAGTACCATACTGTAGAACATCTTACCTGTAAACCACGAACCGCCTGCATCTGCGAGAGAATATACAACCTGCGGGAACCAGCCGAGCTTGAAGTAGAAAATAAACTGAACGAGGAACGCATAAACGTAACTCGGAATAGATACGAACAGCATAACCCCCGTGCTTATAACGTGGTCAGGCCACTTATTCTTCTTAATAGCCGCAAGTACACCAAAAGCAATGCCTATCGGTATCGAGAAAAGCAGCGAATAGAGATTTACAAGCACCGTAGGAAGGAGTCGACCAAGCAACGTGCCGAGGGCTGGCTTATTATAAGCGATGTACCACGAAGTACCGAAGTCAAGCTCGGTAAATATATTTTTGAGATAAATACCGAACTGCACTAAAAGCGGCTTATCGTATCCAAGCGCAGTACGTCTTGCCCTGATAACATCCGCCATGTTTTTATCCTGCGGAAGCTCAAACGGCAGCGCTCTGATGAGCATAAAGCATATCGTTGTGATAACGAACAGCGTAAAGAACATCAGGAGAAGTCTTTTAATTACGTATTTTAATTGACTCATAGTTTTTTCCCCTTTTCAGTCAAATAATCTTCTAAGTAAGTTAGCATAAGGCGGCAAGCTTTGTCTACCCTTCCCTTACACCGTTAATATGATACAAATACACATGGGGTCGACCCCATGTGGTCACTCACATCTCACAAGCGTTATCCGCCGATATGTGAGCATTCACTCGGAGTCGGTCCTTGCGACCGGAAATTTTGCCGTACACGCAGAAATTATTATTGCCATAATGTCTGCTGACAATGTATTTTTACCTTGATATCCGATTAAAGCATAAACGAAATATATTAAGACAATGGGAGAAAAATCTCCCATTGTCTTATTGTCAACCTTCAGATAAACGCCCTTGTGGCAGTAAACTGCTATGTCGGGTTAATTACTGATAGTCAAGCTCGCCGAGCTCTGCTACCTGCTCTGCTACAAACGTTGCCCATTCAGCATCGTCGTAGTTGTAGCTCATAAGGCGCATACCGCCGAAGCTATACATAATGTTGTACTCTTC
>JAZNLM010000083.1:0-8945 GCA_045579105.1 Candidatus Flemingiibacterium sp. | reverse complement strand
CTTGGCTCACAGAACGACATGGCTACGATCCGACTTTCTCGAAGCCTACGGTTACGAAAGAGGAGATTCTTTACTATCTCACCAAGTACCGCAAGCTCAATATGAAACAGCTTGACCACCGCCGCCGTCTGATCGATAGTTTTGTCAATGCAATCTATCTGTTCGACGATTACTTGGTCATAACGTTCAACTACAAGGAAGGCACAAAAACAATCACCTTTGCCGAAATTGAAGAGGCATTTGGTTCGGATTTATCATCACTCACCGCACCAAAAAAGTGAAGCGAACGGGTTAACGTTTGCTTCACTTTTTTATTGTGTAACAATTTAAGAATTTGAAGGGGCGGAAAAAGAGTATGATGACTGTTTTTCGCGCCACCGCTCCGCCCGCAGACGGGCAAGTACTGTCACTTGTATCAGCATAACCGAGAGTAATCACTCACTGTTTTCACTTTTCAAGGTATACTGAATTCCTATTTATAAGTCTGTTTTGGAAGGCCCTTGGTGATGTGCCGGCAACTTTTCTGAACACACGCGAGAAGTACGCTGGGCTTTCAAATCCCAAGTGCTCGGAAACCTCGCTCACCGTGAGATTTTCTTCCTGCAGCATACGCTTTGCCTCGGCGATTTTAAGCTTAAGGTGATAATTGACGATAGTATCGCCTTTAGCTCTTTTAAACACATCGCACAGATGACTTTTTCCAAAATGAAATTCCTCACGAAGCTGCTCGAGAGTTACACGGTCGCAAACGTGGCGAGATAGATAATCACAAATACTATCCGATAGCGAATTACCGCCGTCGAATCGCGAGGCATATACTGTTCCCGATGCGTTCTTTTTTTCTGCGCTCCTGACCATACCTATGAGAAATTCTTCAAGGTATATTCGAACGAGCTGTTGACCACCGATAGGCGCTGTGTCGAGATTTTTAAGAGGATAATTACCAACGGAAAGACTTCCCGCGCATTCGTCAATAAGGCGACGCATAAGGGAAGTAAGTTCCGCCGGTGTTCTCGCACTTTTTCCGCTAAAATATTTCATAGCCGCAGAACGGCAGTCAAATGCAAGAATAAACACCGAAGCGCTGTGTGTACCGTCGCATTTGTGCGCGTGAACTTCGCCCGGCTTGTGGAATATGACCTCTCCCTGACGAAGGCGAGTTTCTTTGTTGTCTGCAATTGCGGTTATCTCTCCACGGTCAACATATACCATCTCCCAGAAATCGTGCGATTCGCCTTCGGTATAGAAGCTTGGTGCAAAATCGTAAAAAAGCACGGTGACAATACGTGTTACATTAAAGGTGTTTTTTAGCGGAAGTTTTATGTATGGTTGATAAATTTTATAGGGTGGTGTGGCTTTTTCGTTCATGCCATTCTCCTGTTTAATATTTCATTAGTGGAATATAGTTAAATTATTGTGGAATATATGGTATTGAAAAAAATATAGAAATCGTGTATCATTAAATTATGGATAGATGTATGACCTGCATAATGTATTTTACCATAATCAAACCAAAAATGCAATACACTTTTCGCACATTCTCAAGAGAAAGAATAAACGGTATTGATTTTCCGGATATGGTTAATACCTGCACGCGGTACTGCGACTATCAGTGCGGCGCTGACTGTGTGGAAGCATTCTAAATATGCAAGGGATACCTTAGCGAGTCCACAAAACGTTATTTACCTAAAGGAGGACATTTGATATGTATACAGTACTGGCATTTTGTGCACACCCAGATGATATCGAGGAGTGCTGTGGAGGCACACTACTTAAATGTAAGGATCGAGGCGACAGAGTTGTTATCTGTCACCTTTCTGACGGAGATATGGGACATGTTGTGATAGAGCCGGAGGTGCTCGGTCCAATGCGTTGCAGAGAAGCAAAAAACAGCGCAGATATTGCAGGGTTTGAGGTCATCTATGGAGGATTTCACGATCTTTCTATCTATTTTGACAACAAGGAAGCTCGCGATAAGGTTGTTGACATAATACGCGAGGTCGATCCCGATTTCATTATTACCCACGCACCCGATGACTACATGTCTGATCATAACGCGGTAACTCGTCTTGTCTTCGATGCTAGCTTTGCGGCCACTGTTCCGCATTACAAAACCAAAGTTGACAAAGTTGCACGCCTTACGCCTATCTACTATATGCAGACTGCGTGCGGTGTGGCCTTTGTACCGGACGAATACGTTGACATTAGCGATTATATCGACAAAAAGATTGCTATGACCGAGTGCCACGAGTCGCAGCTTAAATGGCTTCGTGAACACGATAACATTGATTTTACTGAAATGGTGCGTGGTGAAGCGCGCTATTACGGTTATCAGTGCGGCGCAGAATACGCAGAAGGATTTACTATGTGCAAGGCGTACCTTCGCGGTACCACAAAGCGCTATTTACCGTAACGCATGCCACACAGCGCAGTAATAAAACATAAAAATTTTTTAAAAAGGAGAATATAATCATGAATTTCAATGACACAGTAAAAGGCTCGGCCCTTGAAGGCTTCTATCCCGCAGGTTGGGATTTTGCAAAGATCGATGCGTGCATCGACGCACCTGAAAAGATCTGCGAACCTCAGTCACACTGGAACCCGAACTTCACTCCTATCAAGTGTGATTCCCTCGGCGAATTCGAAACTTATATGGGCCACGAGATCGCAATCCAGATCAAGAACGCAAAGGACAGAGGCGAGAAGATTGCTTTTATTCTTCCTGTTGGTCCTATGGGTATGTATAAGTGGGTAGTATACTTCCTCAAGGCTTGGAACGTATCCTGCGAGCACGTTTACACCTTCAATATGGACGAGTGGGCTGATGCAGAGGGCAACACACTTGCTCCCGACAACTCAGGTGCATTCCAGTACGCTATGGAGCAAGCTCTTTTCAATCCCCTTGGCGAGCTGACTGTTCCTAAGGCTCAGCGTAATTTCGCAACGAAGGTTAACCTTCCTACTTATCCCGAGAAGATCGCTGCACTCAAGGCAGAGGGGGCAAAGCTCGTTCTCGTATACGGTATCGGCAGAATGTGCCACATCGCATTCTGGGAGCCTACCTTCGCTGCTGACTATGCAACTGCAGAAGAGTGGGAGAAGGCACCCTATGTGATGGCGGCTAAGATTCATCCTCTTACCGTTGAGCAGAACGCTCTCACAAGCTTCAAGAGCCGCACTCCTCTCGTTCCTTGCCGTGCTAACACTATCGGCCCCGGTCTCTTCCTTCAGGCGGATCTCGCCATCGGCGGAGCTGATGGCACCCTTGGACGCGGCATGCAGTGGCAGGGTCTCTCTTTGTGGATGACTCTTCGTTACGGTAAGACTCCGTGGATCACTTCTTCCTACATTCCTACCATCCCCGGTAAACTCTTCTTCCTTGGCGAGCTTGCTGGTCCTCTGGTAGCAGAGTGCAACTAATATGGCAGCAAGAAAGGGAATTGCAGTAGTAGGCACCGTCCTCGTAGATAAAATATACGGAATATCTGCATACCCTGCAGCGGGGGAGCTTACTCACATTCGCTCGATTGATCGTTCTGTTGGCGGACTTGTTCCCAACGACGGCATCGACCTTAAAAGGCTTGCACCCGAGCTTGACGTTGTTGCAGTATGCAAAGTTGGTGACGACGGCGACGGTCAGTTCGTTATTGATACCTTAAAGTCTAACGGAATTGACGTAAGCGGAGTTAAGGTTGCGAAGGGCGAAACAACCAGTTTTACAGACGTTATGAGTATTATTGGCGGACAGCGAACTTTCTTTACCTATCCTGGTGCATGTGCTTCATTCGGATGCGATGATATTCAGTGGGATGCTCTTGATGTTAAGATGCTCCACCTCGGATATTTTCTGCTTCTTGATAAGATTGATAACGGCGATGGACTTAAGATACTCCAAAAAGCGAGTGAGCTTGGCATCAAGACCTCGATCGACCTCGTTAGCGAAAACTCTGATAGATATTCGCTCGTTATTCCTTGCCTTCCTTACGTTGATAACCTTATTATAAACGAAACAGAGGCAGGTAATATGACGGGTATCGAGCCTACAGAGGAAAACCTCGAAGCTATTGCTGACAAGCTTCTTCAGATGGGCGTGCGTGAACGTGTTATTATCCATATGCCCATGCTCGGTATATGCAAATCTAAGGATGGCAAGTATTCTGCTATGGCTTCCGTTGATGTTCCGCGCGACTTCATCAAGGGTAAAACAGGCGCAGGTGATGCGTTCTGTTCAGGTGCACTGCTCGGCATACACAATGGTGTATCCGACGAGGAAATCCTAGAATACGCACAGGTATCAGCTATGGCTTCGCTTCGCACTGCCGATGCCTCAAGCGGTATTGAGGAACTTTCAAAGCTTCGCGAAATGGCAAAACAATATATGTAATATCTATTGAAAATCTCCGCGCACAGTGCGCGGAGATTTTTTGTTAGGCCATTGCTTTTTTTATTAATATGTGCTATAATATGTCGTGTACTTACAATATTCGACAAAGGCGGTGTATGTTCGTGAAAGAAAAGATAAAGGCATTTTTTGATATGCCGATAAAATATATTTTGGTATTTGCTCTGTGGAGCGTACTTGGCGGTTTTATGGGACTTGTCGGGGGCGGTATCGGTGCGCTGTTTTCACATGCACTTGAATTTGCTGCAGAGCTTCGCGGCGAGCATGCTTGGCTTGTCTATTTTCTGCCGATTGGTGGCCTTTTGATTGCCGTAATATATGGAGTTTCAAAGCTTTCCGGCTCAAATACTAATACTGTTTTTGAAACGGTAAGAGATGAAAAGCAGGTACCTTTTCTGTTGGCACCGGCTGTATTTGTCGGTACGTTTATAACTCATCTTCTTGGCGGTTCAGCCGGCAGAGAAGGCGCGGCACTTCAGATAGGCGGAAGCATTGCTTCACTCATCGGTAAAATTATACACATCAATGAGCGTCGCAAACACATACTCATCATGTGTGGTATGAGCGCACTGTTTTCCGCTCTTTTTGGCACTCCCGTGGGAGCGTGCATATTTGCTATAGAGATTGCAAGTTCTGGACGCCTATACACAGCGGCACTTTATCCGTGCTGTGTTTCGTCGGTTATCGCGCATTTTGTGGCAACATGGCTTAAGGTTGCGCCTGAACATTATGAGGTCGGCGCAATACCGGAGCTTGCTTTAGCTCCCGTAGCTTTCAGCGCATTTGTCGGCATTGCAGCGGCGGTAGTAAGTATTGTTTTTTGCATTTGTATGCATAAGACACATCACCTTTTTAAGCGTGTTTTACCCAATAAATATTTTCGCACAGTTGTCGGCGGTGCAATTGTTATACTGCTCACGGTATTGGTAGGCAACAGCGACTATAACGGCAGCGGAGTACATATTATCGCAGGTATATTTGAAGGCACAAGTGTGCCGTACGTTGCATTTTTGCTTAAGATAGTATTTACAGCGATCACTATGGGTTCCGGCTATAAGGGCGGTGAGATAGTACCTACGATGTTTATAGGTGCAACTCTCGGCGCAACTGTAGCAACACTCGTCGGACTTTCGGCTCCGTTCGGTGCGGCTATTGGTATCGCGGCGCTTTTCTGCGGCGTTACCAACTGTCCGATTACGGCAATCATTTTGTCCGTGGAGATGTTCGGTGCAGAGGGAATTGTATATTATCTCGTTGCGGCGCTCATTAGCTATCTTCTTTCGGGACAGCACAGCCTTTATTCTGGTCAAAGAATTGTATATTCAAAGCTCGATGACACAAAGCTTCCGAAAGCAAATTAAAACTGTAATATTTTAGGTTTTATATTGACAAATCATACATAACAGTATTAAAGCACAGGCTTTAGTAAACAAAAACTTTATAATAGATAAGGTTGATGCCTGTCTTTACGGCTCGATGATCGATCATATCGGTAGGGACGTGTACGGCGGACTTTACGAACCCACACACGAAACCGCTGATGATATGGGCTTTCGCAAGGATATTCTGTAAAAGAAATGGATCTTTCGTTGATACGCTATCTTGGCGAAAACTTTGTTTCACAGTATAACCGGGAGGATGGCAGAGACGTCAAGTCTAAGAGGCCGAAGGAAATGGAAATTACATTAAATTCGAGGATTTTGGCGAATGTACAGCCGCCGAGCACATACAGCTTTATTGCGATGATCTCAAGGCGACGAACACGAAGACGTCGAGAATGTTTTTCCCAAAAACGTTAAAATCGGCGACAAGATGGTCCTCTAGAAGCATTCCTGGAATATGATAAAGTTCAAGTATTAAACAAAAAATCCACCTACTACGGTAGGTGGATTTTCTATTATAATGATCTTATAAATTTATGCTCTCTCGCCGAACCACTTTATCTCATCGTTGCCTTCAACAATGCATCCGGCATAACCGCCATCCTCAAGACGTGCAAAGAGCTTGCCGAGCTTCTTTGGAGCTTCATAAAGTGCCACGTCGTAGTTCTTGCGAAGCTCGTCCGCATGTGCAAGTGCAGCAGGGAAGGTTTCTTCGTTGTAAATAACAGCAAGACGAGGCTTTGCGCTCGGAATGGTGTACTTCTTATCAAGAAGAATACCCGCAATACGCTCGAAACCGATAGAGAAGCCAACCGCGGGGATAGATTCTCCGAGGAACTTGCCGATGAGGTTATCGTATCTTCCGCCGCCGCCGATAGCGCCACGAAATTCGGGAGAGGATATCTCAAAGACAGTACCCGTGTAATAGCCCTGACCACGAACGAGCGTCATATCATATTCAACGGCGTATTTGCCGCCTGAAAGCTCGTTTGCAAGGCTCATAATACGGCGAAGGTTTGCGATGCAGTCAAGCTCACCGCAGATACTCTGTGCAACATCAAGCGTGAATGGCTTTGTTGCAACGCTTGTAATAAGCTTGTCCACTGAGTCGGCAGAAAATCCTTTTTCATAAAGCTCTGCACGTACGCCATCAACATCTATTTTGTCAAGCTTGTCGAGAGAGATGCAAACACTGTCGCAATCCAATTCAGAGAAACCTGCGCACATAATTATTGCTTTGAGCAAACGACGGTCATTTATTCGGATTTTAAAGTTGTCAAAACCGATGTTAAGAAGTGCCTTTGCGGTGGTACGAATAAGCTCCACCTCGGCGGTGTAGGAATCACTGCCGATGATGTCGATGTCGCACTGCATAAACTCACGCATACGGCCTTTCTGCGGGCGTTCTGCGCGGTATACCTTGTCAATCTGAATTACCTTAAAAGGCGAAGGGAGCTTTGCACGGTTATTTGCGTAATAACGCGTCAAGGGAAGCGTGAGATCATAGCGAAGTCCCATATCCGCTATTTCTTTCTCGTTCCCCGAGATAAGAGCCTCGTCGAGCTTTTCTCCACGCTTCATTATTTTAAAAATAAGATTTAAGTTTTCGCCGCCCTCGGATTTGTCGAGGTTTTCGATATCCTCAATTATAGGAGTGGTAATACGTTCAAAGCCGCAGGAACGGTAAGTTTCAAGTATAGTCGACTGCAGATAGTCACGAACGAGCACTTCGCTGGGCAAATAGTCAGCAGTGCCCTTGACAGGGGTTATCTTCATAGGTTAATATCCTTTCAAAAACTAAATAACACAGATAATTATATACCATTATTCGCCTTTTGTCAAGCGCTTTTGGTGAGGCCGCGAGCACAAAAATGAACAAATTGTAAATATCACGTTTTTTGTCAGAAAAACTATTGAAAAAGTAATAGGAATAGTGTAAAATATATGTAACCATATAAATGTCCGAGCTGTGCCCAAACGTCGGCTCTGACATAATTTTTTAAATTTTGGAGGATATACAACAATGGTAGTAGCCGGAGATTTTAAGAACGGTATCACATTTGAAATGGACGGACAGGTTCTGCAGGTAGTAGAATTCCAGCACGTTAAGCCCGGTAAAGGCGCGGCTTTCGTAAGAACCAAGATGAAGAATGTCATCACTGGTGCTGTAACCGAGCGCACCTTTAATCCCACCGATAAATTTGAGAACGCAATCGTTGAGAGAAAGGAAATGCAGTATTCTTACAACGACGGCGACCTTTACTACTTCATGGATATGGAAACCTTTGATATGATTCCCGTTGAAGCAGCAAAGCTTGGCGACAACTTCCGTTTTGTTAAGGAAGAAATGATGTGCAAGATCGTTTCCTACAAGGGCAACATCTTCGCAATTGAGCCCCCCATGTTCGTTGAACTCGAAGTTGCTGACACTGAACCTGGCTTCAAGGGCGATACCGCACAGGGCGCGACCAAGCCTGCAACTCTCGAAACCGGTGCAACCATCAAGGTTCCGCTTTTCGTTAACATCGGCGACAAGCTCCGTATAGACACCAGAACCGGTGAGTATCTCGAAAGAGCATAAAGCAGTTATAAGTAGCTGCCGATGACCGCACTTTGCCGCTAAACTAGTAATTTTACTTTGAAAAAGCCGTGCGGATATTGATTGCCATAATTAAACAAAAAGGAGAATAGTACCATGACACTTACTGAAAAGGCTGCATATTTAAAGGGTCTTGCTGACGGCAACAAGGTTGACGATGCGCTTACCTTAAAGCTTCTCGAACTTGTTGGCGATATGGCTGATAAGATAGACGCTCTCGAAGCAGAGCTCGAAACTCATTACGCATACCTTGACGAGCTTGACCATGACCTTGGCGAGCTTGAAGAGGAAGTTTACGACCTCGAAGACGATTTCGACGAGTGCTGCTGTGATGATGACTGCGATTGTGACTGCGATGATTGCGACAATGATTGCGATTGCTGCGACTGCGATTGCGATGAGGACGAGGTTTTCTATGAGGTTACTTGCCCCGCTTGCGGCGAGAAGGTATACTTCGACGAGACCGTTGATCCTTCCGAGATCACTTGCCCGGCTTGCAACGAGAAGTTCGATTGCGACTGCGAGGACGATGATTGCGATTGCTGCGACTGCTGCGGCGACG
>JAZNLM010000082.1:0-2579 GCA_045579105.1 Candidatus Flemingiibacterium sp. | reverse complement strand
GATGCCCCGGTTATGGCAAGCGGAGATTTGCGGCCGATCTTATACTCTCCCATAAAGGCTTCAAAGGTGGTCTGGCTTCCGCTGCCTTCCAGTCGTGTAACGGGATTGATAATTCGATTAGCTCCGCCAAGCTCTTTCCAGTTGGTATATTCGCAGGCATAGATCTTGCGGATCTGCTCAACGGTAAGATCATCAACCGGATTGTTCTCGTTTACGAAAAACACAAAGCCCTCTAATCCAATGGGAACATACACAAGTTCTACGCCTTTTTCCTCGGCATACTGTTTCTGCTCCGCAGAAGGACCTGCACAAAACAGAATGTCAGTTGTGCCGTCCACGATTGCTTGATAGCCTCGTACCGTGTTTTTATACTGCATAGCACTGTCTTCCGCAAAATTTTCGCCGTAGTAATTGTCGTCCGAAAATTCTCCGCCTTCATAGGTGACACAGCCTTCGGGATAGACGTTATCAATCACAGCAGCATAAACGGGAACCAATGCAGCGGCACCGTCGAGAACAGGGAGGTTATCTGTGAGCTTCAGCGAGGAATTTATTTTGGGGAGGTCAGAGCCTTCCTCATACGGAAGGTAATTTCTCACATTAATCATTTGTGCCTGAGTTGCACCGCTAAAATTATTGGATAGTCTGCGGGTGAGTAGCTGATACATACTCAGATTGAATGACGCAAATAATGCAACTGCCAAAACTATAGTAGCGATCTGTTTTCCAAGCTTCATTTATCCCCACAGCTCCTTTCCGATAAAATAGATAATAGAGCAGTGTTCGTAAGCATAGATCGCATAAATAAAGTGTGCTACAGTCAAAGTAAGGCATATACCTATAACCGAGAGGAATACAATTAAAAAAGTGCGATCCTTCATAATTCACCTCACATAAAGGCAACAGCCATAAACAATAGTACGATAAAACCAATAACGATTGCCGCAAGAACGGCGGTAATAACAGACAGTACGATCAGCATTATTTTGCGCTTTTTGATTTCAGCATCAGAAAAAGTGCCCGGTGCCGCCTTGTTTTGTTTCTTTGCAGATACGTAGCGGTACACACTGATTCCGAACAGGGCTATTAAGATAATCGGAATTGAAAAGAATAATATGTCGTATAGTAAGATTCCAAACATAGTGGGCCTCCTTACCTCATTTTTATCGAATAAACATCGCGTCATCGAAGTTTATGGCATATAAGAACAAAACTTCGATGAGTGAAAAGTGAATAGAGAAGAGTGAAAAGAAATGGTTGCTTTTTGCGGAGCAAAAAGCTTGAAACTTGTCAAGAAAAATGAACAGATAGAAGAGTGAAAAAATGATTAGGAACATAATAACCGATACCGGAATGCAGTCTATCTGAATTGTAATAAAGCTCGATGTAGTCAACTATCGTTCGTGATGCTTCCTCGAATGTGAGATGGCTGATATCAGCCATCTCACATTCGAGGGTTTTCCAAAAGCTCTCGATCGGCTGGTTGTCGCTCGGCGTCCCCGGGCGTGACATGCTTTTCCGAAATCCGTTTTCTTCTACCATTTGTTTCGTCTTCTTTGCCGTATATTGGCAGCCTCTATCGCTGTGGAACACAGCGTTCGCAGGTCGGTGAGGATTCCTTCCGATCGCCATCTTGAATGCATCCTGTACGATCTTCTGTGTCTGATTCTTTGCTATACTCCATCCAACAATACGTCTCGTCGCCACATCTATGATTCCGCAAACGTAAACCTTGGATCTGTAGCATTTCAGCTCGGTTATATCCGAACACCAAAGATAATTTGCCTCTGTTATTCCAAACTTATCTTTAATCAGATTTTCCTCTATATACTGCTGTTCTGTTGGCTTGGGTGCTTTTACTCTGCCGGTCCTGCCGCTTTTGGCTACCAGACCGTTCTTTCTGAGTATTCTTGCTATACGGTATTCGCTGATCTTTACGTCTTTCCCAAGTAATTCCCGACGTATCCGTATCCTTCCGTAATTTCCTTTGTTCTTTTCAAAACAGTTAATGACTGCTTTTTCCAGCTCTTTTTCTTCACTATCCTGTTCTTTCGGAATGCGATAATACTCACTTCTTGACACACCCAACAGTTTGCATACTTCACTCGTTTTGTGCTTTGACAACTCTGCCTTGGCAAATTTTACTCGTCTGCCGGGTGTTTCGCAAAGTATGCCGCTGCTTTTTTTAGTATTTCGTTTTCCATTCTTAACCGTTCGTTTTCTTTGCGGAGTTTCTTTAATTCCGCATCTTCTGCCCGAAGCTTGCCTTTGCCTACAAACGCTTCTTCTCCGTAAGTTTCGTACTCGTCTATCCATCGGTACAGCATTACGTGATGAATCCCGAGCTTCTCCGCCACTACTGCGTGCTTAATTCCATCCTTGATGACCAACTCGCACGCTTTGGTTTTAAATTCTTTACTGAAAGTTCTTTTCATTGTGAACACCTCTTTCTTTGATTATATCATTCACTCTTCGATGTGTCCACTTTTACTATACAACTTTCGTTCCTCACCTCTTCACTTTTCACTATTCCCTCTTACCTCAAAAAAAGGTACGCCAAAGCGTACCTTTTTATTATT
>JAZNLM010000081.1:0-13987 GCA_045579105.1 Candidatus Flemingiibacterium sp. | reverse complement strand
GCAGGTCTTGTTGCGGCAGGTCTGCATCCCAGCCCTGTTCCGTACGCTGACGTTGTTACCACTACTACTCACAAAACCCTTCGCGGTCCTCGCGGCGGCATGATCCTTTGCCGTGAAGAGCTTGCAAAGGCTATCAACAAGGCGATATTCCCCGGCACCCAGGGCGGTCCTCTTATGCACGTTATCGCATCCAAGGCAATCTGCTTCGGCGAAGCACTCAAGCCCGAGTTCAAGGTATACCAGGAACAGATCATCAAGAACGCAAACGCGCTCGCTGATGCGCTCGTTGCAGAAGGATTCGATCTCGTTTCCGGCGGTACTGACAACCACCTTATGCTTGTTGATCTCCGTTCCATGAACATCACCGGTAAGCAGCTGGAAAAACAGCTTGATGAGGTTTACATCACCGTTAACAAAAACGCGATCCCGAACGATCCCGAGTCCCCCTTTGTAACGAGCGGCGTTCGTATCGGTACCCCCGCAGTTACCTCTCGCGGTCTCAAAGAAGATGATATGCGCACAATCGCTCATCTGATCAAGCTCGCCGCAACCGATTTCGAAAACTCCGCCGACTATATCCGCGCAGAGGTTACTAAGCTCTGCGACAAATACCCGCTTTACGAGGGTAAATAAGAACGCGGTGTAAGGAGAAACGCGGCTTTCTTGAAATAAAAGAGTCGTTTTCAACGACAGCAAAAAACTTTACTACACGCTAGCGCTCACAGAGTGCTTGACTAACCCAATTCACGCTCTTGGTAGTTGGGGACCTCGTCTGCGCCCGGTACTCACTCCGAGCGTGACATCACCATCGCTCGACAACCGCTAAACAGTTGCCGGGATGCAGGGTTCCCGACTGGGTGTGGTGCGGTGTACAAAGCCTTGAGCTCTAACCTTTGACAGCGTACCGGGAGCACTAAACTTCGCTTCCACTTCTCCAAACAAAACGCAAATAACAAAGCCAAAATAAAGCTTTTGCGGAGCTTTTCTCGAAAAGCGACCGTATTTCCTCGTATACCCCCGCACCCCCACACACTCTATCACAAGGAGAATAAAACCGATGATAAAAATAACCTCGGCTGAAATCCTTTCCGTTGGTACGGAACTATTGCTTGGCGACATTGTCAACACCGACGCGGCGTATATTTCGAGAAAGCTTGCGGCGCTTGGTATAAACCAATACCACCAGGGTGTTGTCGGCGACAATCCTGAAAGGCTCAAAGAAGCGCTTACGATTTCACTTTCAAGAAGCGATCTTGTCATCTTAACTGGCGGACTCGGGCCGACATACGATGACTTGACAAAGGAAACGGCGGCGAGTCTTTTCGGACGTGAAATGTATATGCACGAGGAGAGCCTTGAGCGTATGATGCGCCGTATGGCAAGCCGAGGCGTAACAGTTACGGAAAATAACAAAAAACAGGCTCTTATGCCCGAAGGCGCAATCATATTCAGAAACGACTACGGCACAGCTCCCGGTCTTGCTATCGAGGATGAGGAAAAAGGTAAGGTTGTTATACTTCTCCCCGGCCCGCCCAGAGAATGTGAGCCGATATTTGACGAGCAGGTAGCACCTTACCTTCAGAAGTTCTCCGAGCGCATCTTCTTCTCGCGTACTATAAACATTTTCGGCATGGGCGAATCCACTGTGGAAACTGTGCTTAAGGATATGATGCTCACGTCAAAAAACCCCACTGTCGCTCCTTACGCAAAAGACGGCGAGGTGCTTCTTCGCGTAACCGCATCCGGGCAGAGTGAGGACGAGTGTGCCGCATTATGCGACAAGGCAATTGAAGAAATAAGAAAAACCGACGTCGGACCTCACATCTACGGAATTGATCTCGGCTCGCTTGAAGCGGCGCTCGTAAACGAGCTTGCCGCACGCAAAATGACAATCGCCACAGCAGAATCGTGCACGGGTGGCTATGTTGCGAAGCGTATTACCAACGTAAGCGGCTCAAGCTCGGTAATCGACGGAAGTATCGTCACATATGCTAACAGAATCAAGGAAAAATTTGTGGGCGTGTCCCACGAAACGCTCCTTGCGCACGGCGCAGTATCGCCCCAAACCGCTATCGAAATGGCACGTGGCGTACGCAAACTCTTTGACGCGGATGTGGGACTGTCTACAACCGGTATCGCAGGTCCTACAGGTGGAACACCCGACAAACCAGTCGGCCTTGTATACGTCGCGGTTTCCGTCGGTGATTACGAAGAAGTAAAGGAGCTCAATATCGGCGCAGGGCTTGCAACACGTGAGTACGTGCGCTATGTTTCCGCAAGCAACGCGCTTGATTTAGCAAGAAAAGCGCTCACAAAATAAACCACGAAAATGAGTGTACCCTATGAATACAACTGAGCTTATCACGGCTATTGAAAACGGCAAATACGAAAAAATATTTACGGAGCTTTACGGCAAGGAAAACGTCGAGGCGCAGAATAAGCGCTACATCTCCGCCATTAAGGAGTTCGCGCGTCTTTACGGTACTGAGCGCGAGGCATCACTCTTTTCCGTTGCGGGCAGAAGCGAGATTTCCGGCAACCACACCGACCACAATTTCGGACGGGTGCTCGCTGCTTCCATCAACCTCGACATCATCGCCATTGCATCTCCGCGTGACGATATGAAGATATCCATAAAGTCCGAAGGTTTTCCAAAAGACGTGGTGGACATCACCAACCCCACCGTTGACGAGGCGTTTTATTACACGTCAAAATCCATAATTTCGGGTATGTGCTCGGGTTTTTTAAAATACGGTCACAATGTAGGCGGATACGATGCTTACACTACCTCGAACGTTCTCAAAGGCTCGGGGCTTTCCTCGTCCGCGGCTTTTGAAGATATGGTCGGACTTATTTTAAATGGATTTTACAACGGTGGTAAAATCGAAAACGCTGAAATCGCAAAAATTGCGCAGTACAGCGAAAACGTATTCTTTGGCAAGCCATGCGGTCTTATGGATCAGATCGCGTGCGCTGTGGGCGGATTTGTAGCAATCGACTTTAAGCACCCCGACGAACCGATAATCGAAAAGCTTCCCTTTAACCTTGATTCGGCAGGCTACAGCCTTTGCATCGTGAATACAGGCGGCAATCACGCGGATCTCAACCGAGACTATGCGTCTATCCCTGCAGAGATGAAGAAAATTGCTTCCTACTTTGGCAAAAAAGTTCTCCGCGATGTCACTCTTGAGGAAGTACTTAAAAACATCAAAGACCTTCGCGCATTTGCAGGTGACCGCGCAATAATGCGTGCTATCCACTACATAAATGAAAATGAACGGGTAGATATGCAGGCAGCGGCGCTCAAGGCAGGCGACATTGATGCTTTCTTCGAGGGTGTTCTCGCTTCCGGCAACTCGAGCTTCAAATATCTGCAGAATGCATATACCGTCAAGAATGTGAAGGAGCAAGGCATTTCTCTCGCTCTGTGCGTTGCGGAAAACGTGCTTCGCGGCAAGTGTGCGGCTTGGCGTGTACACGGCGGCGGCTTCGCAGGTACCATTCAAGCGTTTGTTAAGACAGAGGACGTTCCCAATTTCAAAAAGGCACTCGACAGCGCGTTCGGGAAGAATGCCACGACCGTGCTTCGTGTCCGTCCCTATGGCGCTATACGAATAGAATAATGGCAAAGTATAAGAAAAACAAAAAGAAAAACCTTTCGGCGGCAAATGCCGCCGAAAGTCCTATAAAGACAACTCTTAGGCTGTTCAATTGGCGGCGGCTTGTACTTATCATTCTCTCCACCGCACTCGCTTTCGGCATTTATGAAGCGCTTATAGCGGTAAACTTCCTGCCGATTGGCGGAATACCGATAATAATGCCCGTTTATTTTATAATCGTTACACTGCTTCTCGTAGCGGTTATAATCTTCAACAGCGGCATATCAACGAAAAAAATAACACCCGATATGATACGCACGTCGGAAGATGAAGATGAAGTGCACCTTTCGGAAATATGCGAGCGACTTAATGCGCGCAAAGAAATAGCCAAGAAGCTTATGCTCGTACTGCTCCCCTTCCTTTTTGCGATACTTTTCGACGTTTTGTATCTCTTTTACGGCGATTTACTGATAAACGCCGTAAAAACTCTCGGCGAGGTATAACGTATGATTTTCACCGTATACACTCTCGCTTCAAGCTCCAAGGGGAACTCGGTCTACGTGCGTCTTGGAGATGATGAAATACTCATCGACGCAGGTATCAGCTGTAAGCGGCTCTGTGAGGCGCTGAGGAGCCTCGACACGGATATTTCGCGCATCAAGGCGATATTCGTCACGCACGAGCACTCCGACCACGTAGCAGGCCTTGAAACAGTTTCTAAAAAGTATAGCATTCCGATACATTTAACCGAGCCGTCGGCGCGCGCTTATCTTTGCTCGTGTAAAACGGCGAGTGCCGCAAAAGCGGCTATCATACATCCCATTCTCTACACCGAACAGGTCGGCGCGCTCACAGTGCGCTCGTTCGCGACGCCGCACGACAGCGCCGCAAGTGTCGGCTACGTTGTCACCGACGGCTTGCCCGAGCATACGCTTGCACTTGCAACGGATATAGGCACCCTCACCGACGAGGTAAGCGACGCGCTCATCGGCTGTGAGAATGTAATTCTCGAGTCAAATCATGATGAAAATATGCTGCTTTGCGGCGATTACCCGTATGAGCTGAAGCGCCGTATTTTATCGGATACGGGGCATCTTTCAAACGAAGCCGCCGCGGCGTTTGTGTCGCGTTTAGTGACATTGGGCACAAAACGCATACTTCTCGCGCATCTAAGCCAGGACAACAATCTGCCCGAGCTTGCATATCACTCATGCCTTACCGTGCTCGAAGACAGGGACGTATTTCTAGACGTCGCTGCTCCAAACGAGCCGACTAAACTTATATAAACGGAGAAAAATAATGCTTCGAGTTCACATCGTCCACGTTGGCACGATAAAGGAAAAATATCTCACCGATGCCGTGGCGGAATATGAGAAACGGCTTTCTGCATACTGTGCTGTCGACAATATTTCCGTCAAGGAAGAACGCCTTTCGGACAAGCCTTCGGCAACAGAGATTGCAAACGCCGTAAAAAAAGAGGGTGAGCGAATCCTCGACGCAATACCGCCAAGGGCTTATATAATCGCGCTTTGCGTGGAAGGCAAGCAAATGGCGAGCGAGGCATTCTCCGCAAAGCTCACTGAGATTGCAAATCTTGGTTTTTCAGAGATTTGCCTCATAATAGGCGGCTCAGACGGACTCTCCGACGAGGTAAAAAAGTCAGCTAAAATGCGCCTTTCCATCTCCGAAATGACCTTTCCGCATCAGCTTATGCGCGTGATACTTTTAGAGCAGCTCTACCGCGCGTTCAACATCTCCGCAGGGGGAAAATATCATAAGTAAAATTTGTATTTAATTACATTTATTAGGAAATATAAAGTATGACAAAAATTCCCGAATACTTCGCCGGCAAGGTTGATGTCTGCGTTATAGGCGCAGGACATGCCGGAGTTGAAGCGGCACTCGCCTGTGCAAGACTTGGTCTTTCCACGGTGCTCTTTACAATAAACCTAGACGCTATCGCAAATATGCCATGCAATCCGTCAATCGGCGGCACGGGCAAAGGTCATCTCGTTTACGAGATCGACGCGCTCGGCGGTGAAATGGGCCGTGCGGCGGACAAGGTTATGCTCCAGAGCCGTATTTTAAACCTCGGCAAGGGGGCGGCGGTTCACTCAAAGCGAATCCAGGCAGACCGTGCCGAGTACAAAAGAATAATGAAGCAGACTATCGAAGAAACCAAAAATCTGCGCCTTATTCAGGCTGAAATCACGGACATACAGTGTGAAGAAACGCCTGAGGGCAAGCGTGTTTCAGCCGTTATAACACAGCTTGGCGCGCGTTGGGAGTGTAAGGCGGCGATTATCTGCTCGGGTACTTATCTGCGCGGTAAAATCATCGTCGGCGAGGTATCATACGCCTCGGGACCGGACGGTATGCTTCCGGCGAACGAGCTTACCTCAAACCTCATGCGAGAGGGCATTTCGATGATGCGCTTCAAGACGGGTACGCCTGCGCGGGTTCATCGTGACTCTATAGATTATACAAAACTTGAGCTTCAGCCGGGCGACGATTTCGTTGATCCTTTCTCTGTTGACTCAGACCGCGACGAGCTTAATTCGCGTGAGCAGATTCCCTGTCATATCGTATATACAAATGCCAAAACGCATGAAATTATAAGAAGCAATATGCACCGTTCCCCGCTCTACTCGGGCGTTATTGAAGGCGTTGGACCTCGTTATTGCCCGAGTATCGAGGACAAGGTTACGCGTTTCGCGGACAAGGAGCGTCACCAACTTTTCGTCGAGCCTATGGG
The DNA here is from genome assembly GCA_045579105.1 of Candidatus Flemingiibacterium sp. Classification (GTDB taxonomy): domain Bacteria; phylum Bacillota; class Clostridia; order Oscillospirales; family CAG-272; genus Flemingiibacterium. Next base: position 7,633 of record JAZNLM010000081.1, on the reverse strand, counting down.
CCGAGATACCGCCGAAATGTATATCCAAGGCTTCTCCTCATCGCTTCCCGAAGAGGTACAAATGCAGATGCTTCGCTCACTTCCGGGGTTTGAGAAAGCAGAGGTTATGCGTACGGCATATGCTATCGAATACGACTGCATAGACCCAACACAGCTCTATCCCACGCTCGAATTCAAGACAATTTCGGGCCTTTACGGCGCAGGACAGTTCAACGGCACATCCGGCTATGAAGAAGCTGCCGCGCAGGGACTTGTTGCCGGAATAAATGTTCACTTAAAACTATCCAATCAAGAACCTATGATCTTGGCGCGTCAAAGCTCCTATATAGGTACGCTTATCGATGATCTTGTAACAAAGGGCACGCGTGAGCCGTACCGAATTATGACGTCCCGTTCGGAATTCAGACTGCTTCTCCGTCAAGACAACGCCGCAGAAAGACTTACTCCTATAGGCCGCCGTGTCGGACTTATTTCCGACGAGCGTTTTACGGCATTTGAAGAAGAACAAGAACTAATAAACCGTGAAGTAAGGCGTCTTGAAGGCACTTCCATACCCCCGAGTGCCGAACTTCTCCGCATACTTGAGGAAAATGGCTCTACAGCAGTTACCACCGGCATACGCCTCGCGGATCTGCTCCGCCGGCCTGAATTATCCTATGAGAAGCTAGCAAGCGTTGACACAACACGTCCGGAGCTGCCGCCACGCGTACAGATGCAGGCAGAAACCAAGATAAAATACGAGGGTTATATCAAAAGACAGCTTGCAGAGGTCGCACGCACCGCGAAGCTCGAAGAAAAGAAACTTCCCACGCCGTTTGACTACAGCACAATCAAGGGTATTCGCCTTGAGGCTACACAGAAACTCAACAAGTTCCAACCGGCAAGTATCGGGCAGGCATCTCGCATCTCGGGCATTTCTCCTGCCGATATCTCGGTGCTCCTCATATATTTTTCATCTCACAAAAAGGACATGAGAAACGATGATAAATAAGTCCGAATTTTCAAGAAAACTCGCGTCAGCGCTGACAAAAAACGATCTTGTAGAGTTTGCGGTCGAGCCTGTTACTGACAATCTTTTCGCACTCACAGAGCGTATGCTGGCAGTCAACGAATATATGAATTTGACCGCAATCACTGAAATCGACGAGGTCATTTTAAAGCACTATGTCGATTCGCTTATGATCTCAAAATACGTCCCCAACCACGCATCTGTGATAGACGTCGGATGTGGCGCAGGATTCCCGTCGTTGCCGCTTGCAATAGCAAGGCCTGACCTCAAAATAACCGCACTTGACAGCACCGCGAAGCGTATAAACTACATTAACGAAACCGCTGAAATGCTTAGAATTTCCAGCATTACCGCCATCGCGGCGCGTGCCGAAGAAGCCGCAAATGAGCCGTCGTACCGAGAAAAATTTGACATTGCGTGTGCGAGAGCTGTTGCAAGACTTAACGTACTTTCCGAGCTTTGCATTCCTTTTGTGAAGGTTGGCGGAAGCTTTGTTGCAATGAAAGCAAACGCATCAGAGGAACTTAACGAGTCGGGTAAAGCATTTGCAAGGCTCGGCGGCGAGCTTATGGGTGACGACAAATTTGAGCTTGTTTCCGACATTAGTGCAAATACCGAGCCACGATGCATTATTTGTGTCAAAAAAGTATCTCAAACGCCAAAAAACTATCCGCGAAACAACTCACAAATCAAGAAAAAACCTCTTTGATCACACAAATTCGCATATTATCCCCATAAAATCGACAGACAGACTGATATTTCATCAGTCTGTCTTATTTTTTGCCATTCATTTTTCGCCGTTGTTTTTCGCCGATATGTGATATTATATTCTCGAAAGATAATAAAAGCAAGGAGATTTTTTATGTTTACAGATACAATTTCAAAAAGCACATCAGAAGAAAGCATTTTCTCGCGAGTCGGCAAATTTCGCCGATCTTGGCAGGCACTCGAATTCCGCGACGGAAAATTTATGGATGCAAATGAAAGTACACAGGTACATATGCTCGAAGTAGCTAAAATCCAAGCAAATCCATCACAGCCTAGAAAATCCTTCAGTGATGAGGCTATAATAAGCCTCGCAAACAGCATCCGCGAGCACGGCATAATTCAGCCGATAACTGTCCGCCAGGCCGCAAATTGCGAAAACAACGGCGCATTTTTTGAGCTAATAGCCGGCGAAAGACGGCTCCGAGCAGCAAAATTGCTCGGAATGGCTAAAATACCATGCATCATAGCTGAAGTCGATGACTGCAAGTGTGCAGAGCTCTCATTGGTCGAAAATACACAACGTGAAAATTTGAATTTCTTTGAAGAAGCTACTGCAATCGCCGCGCTCGTTGACGCATACCATTTAACGCAAGAGCAAATTGCAGAACAGCTAGGAGTAAGCCAATCATTTGTGGCAAATAAACTCAGAATTCTGCGGATGGCGCTCGAAGAACGCGCCAAAATCCTCGAATACAATCTCACAGAGCGCCACGCAAGGGCACTTTTGCGTGTTTCTGCTTCATCGGAACGCCTTGAAATAATCGAGCATATACACAAAAACGATTTAACTGTTTCAGCCACAGAAGCATATATAGCGCGCCGCGGCAACGAAAAAGCATTTTCAAATAAGCGCGCACCTATAAAACGTATAATTTTAAAGGATATGCGAGTTTTTTACAACTCTGTTGATCGCGCAATTTCAACAATAAAACAGGCAGGCATAAATGTTGAAAGCAAACGAACCGAAGAAAACGGCGTAACCGTGCTTACCATTCGCATTCCAAACAATGTTTCACGTGAAACATTGTAGAATTTTCGCCATTATATGTTTCACGTGAAACATTCTTCGCATATTGCCGCTTTGCATCATATATTTACAAAATATCATTGACTTTTCTTGTGAAAGTTGATATAATATAAATATGTAGCATTTTGCTAACAGATTCCGTATTGGAGGCTGCAAATGGCTTATATTATTTCACTTTCAAACCAAAAAGGTGGCGTCGGAAAGACCACCTCCGCGGTCAACTGTGCTGCTGCAATGGGCGCGCGCGGTAAACGCGTTCTGCTTGTGGATCTCGATCCGCAGGGAAATGCGACGAGTGGTGTCGGTGTACAGCGAAAAAAGGTCAAGATTTCATCATATGATCTTTTGATTGGAGAGGCAAAGGCCTCTGATGCCATAATTGACACTGGTTTCAAAAATTTACACGTTATTCCGTCACAAATATCACTTGCAGGCGCTGAATTTGAGCTGATCGACGTCGAAAACCGTGAAAAACTGTTAAAAAATGCACTTTCAGATATAGTCGATGCCTATGATTACATCTTTATCGACTGTCCGCCGTCGCTCGGAATCCTCTCAATTAACGCTCTCGCGGCTTCAAATGGCGTGATAATCCCGATGCAGTGCGAATTTTACGCGCTTGAGGGACTTTCACAGCTGATGCTGTCGATAAAGCAAATAAAAAAGCTTTATAACCCGTCGCTTGAGGTTCTCGGAATACTTATAACGATGTTCAACGGCAGACTGAACCTCTCGCTTCAGGTACTCGATGAGCTTAAAAAGTACTATGCGGACAAGCTTTTCAAGACTTGCGTAGTACGCAACGTAAAGGTTTCCGAAGCGCCGAGCTACGGTGAGCCGATTATTTACTACGACAAGCATTCCAAGGGCGCTTGTGCCTACAGGGATATAGCGAAAGAAATCGTAGAACGCACATTATAACGGTATTTTGGAGGGTATATGGCAAAGAAAAAGGGACTTGGACGTGGCATGGATGCGATTTTTCTCGATAATTCGCTCGACGATGCCAACGATAAGACGGGCACTCTACGCATATCAGAGATCGAGCCCCGACGCGGTCAGCCGCGCAAAACCTTCGATGCAGAGTCACTTTCGCAGCTCGCGGACTCTATTGCAGCGAACGGACTCATACAGCCTATCGTCGTACGCGAGCGCGCCGGCACGGATTTTTATCAGATAATTGCCGGTGAGCGTCGTTGGCGTGCCGCAAAAATGGCGGGCCTTTCGGAAGTTCCCGTTGTAATACTTGAGGCGGACGACAAAAAAGTGGCTGAATATGCACTTATCGAGAATATTCAGCGCGAAGATCTGTCGCCGATCGAAGAAGCGATGGGCTATAAGGCGCTGATCGAAGAATACAAGATGACCCAGGAGCAAGTGGCACAGCAGGTAGGCAAGAGCCGCGCGGCTGTTACCAACGCAATGCGTCTTCTGGATCTCCCGGAAGATGTGTTAGAACTCGTCTCCGACAAATCGCTCTCCGCAGGTCACGCAAGAGCACTTCTCGGACTCAACGATAAATCCCGCATTTCCGAGCTTGCAGACTTGGTAGTGATACGTGAATTATCTGTTCGTGCCGTGGAAGAGCTTGTACGCAAGTACAATTCGCTTCCCGAAGTCGAAGAAGACTATGAAGACGATGCGGTTGAGCGCGCTTATTACAAGTCGCTTGAAAAGAAAATGACACAGGCGCTCGGTTCTCGTGTAAAAATTTCCCATTCTAACCGCAAAAAGGTAATATCTATAGCATATAAAGATGCTGACGACCTATCTGAGCTTATAACGAAGCTCGTTGGCGAGGAAACCGCAAAAAAATTATTTGTATAAACTAATTTAGGAGATAAATACCATGCTTGACATCAAATACATTAAAGAAAACACAGAAGAAGCTATACAGCGCCTTGCAAACAAGGGTAAGGATGCAAGAGAAGAAATCTCGCGTATTCTCGAGCTTGACACACTTCGCCGCGCAATGATTTCCGACAACGAAGCGAAAAAAGCAGAGCAGAACAAGGTCTCCAAGTCCATTCCACAGCTTAAAAAGGAAGGCAAGGACGTTGCCCCCATTTTTGCACAGATGAAGGAGCTTTCGGAAGTAATCAAAGCTAACGACGAGAAGCTCAAAGAAGTTGAAATTGAGTACTCAAATCTCATGCTCTCGCTTCCCAACCTTCCCGACATGGACTTGAAGCCCGGCGGAAAGGAAAATAACGAGCCTCTCAAGTATTTTGGCGAGCCTCACAAGTTCGATTTTGAGCCTAAAAATCACGTTGATATCTGCACCGACCTCGGTCTTATCGACTACAAGCGCGGCGTAAAGCTGTCGGGTAACGGCTTCTGGATCTACCGCGGAATGGGTGCAAGACTGGAGTGGGCGCTTCTCAACTACTTTATAAACACCCACATTGAGGACGGCTACGAGCTTGTACTCGTTCCTCATATGCTCGGCTATGAGTGCGGTCTTACCGCAGGTCAGTTCCCGAAGTTCGCTGATGACGTATATTGGCTCGAAACCGCTGAGGATGAGCGTCGCCGCTTTATGCTTCCCACCGCGGAAACTGCCCTCGTTGCGCTCCACCGCGACGAAATCCTCACCGAAGCGGACCTTCCCAGAAAGTATATCAGCTACACGCCTTGCTTCCGCCGTGAGGCAGGTTCTTACCGTGCAGACGAGCGCGGAATGGTTCGAGGACATCAGTTCAACAAGGTTGAAATGGTGCAGTACACGAAGCCCGAAGACTCGGACGACGCTTTTGCAGAGCTTGTTGGCAAGGCAGAGGCACTCGTTGCAGGCCTTGGCTTCCATTTCCGTACCGTAAAACTCGCCGCAGAGGACTGCTCGGCATCTATGGCGCGTACCTACGATATCGAGATTCACATTCCTTCCATGGACGGCTACAAGGAAGTTTCTTCCGTTTCCAACGCACGTGACTATCAGGCGCGCCGCGGTCAGATGCGCTTTAAGAGAGAGTCCACCGGCAAGATTGAGTTCGTACACACGCTCAACGGCTCCGGACTTGCAACCAGTCGTATTCTTCCTGCTATCGTTGAGCAGAATCAGCTCGCAGACGGCAGCGTAGTAGTACCCGAAGTACTCCGTAAGTACCTCGGCTGTGAAGTTATCAAGAAGGATATGTAAGATACGCCTATGATGGATTTTTTTGACGCGCTGTGGCGTGATCTCGGCTCCGTGTTCAGTGAGCGAATTGAGCTTGGAACCAACCCCGTCACCACTCTAAACATCATCGTATGGTCACTTTTTATCGGCTTTATCATAGCTATTGGTGTAACTCTTTACAATAAAATCGTGCTCGGAAAGCTTGTCCGCACACTTATAGAAAAGCATGTGACGTCGCCCGAGTGTGCACTCACTCTCGAGAATGTCGGTGCCAAAAATCCCCTTATAATGCTTGCGCTTCGTCGAGGAAGCTCGCTTCGCCGCGTGGTGCATTTAGTAGAGAATAGCAACGAAACCGATACCAAAGAAAATATCGCGAACGGGAAGTTTTACATTCCCAACGAGTGTATGCACCGTGCTTCAAAGGTGTACGACAAACCTGAAACAAGCGTATTTTCGGTGCTTTTGGCAATTATCGCATTTCTCGTTATCGCTATGGTTGCATTTATTGCTATACCCGACATTGTACAGCTGATATCAAATATCGGCAATCTCAAATAATTCGGGGTATCCGTTAATTCTGTAAAAAGGAAGCTCCATTTGGGGCGGTACACTAAAATGAATTACACACAAACAAAAAAACGTACAAAAAAGCGCCGTGGTACGCTTAGTATCATACTCACGGCGGTAGTTATCGCGGCAATTCTTCTTGCTGCAATTGCGGTTGGAATGTATTTTTCCGGTCTTCGTTACATAAAGATGAACACCGAAAACGGCGAGTCAGTCAAATATTTTGGCAAGGTCGATGATTACGGCAATCCCACAACTGGAACTCTCCACTATTCGACGGGCGTTACCGCAGAGGTGGATATGAACGCAAGGACGGTCACCTATTCAAACGGTGATGTTTACGAAGGCTCGCTCGACGGACTTCATCGTCATGGCAAAGGCAAGATGACCTATGCATCGGGCGACGTTTACGAAGGCGATTTCAGCCACGACACCATGACCGGCTTCGGTAAATACTCCTTCGCATCGGGCGACGTTTACGAAGGCAGCCTCGTTAATGGCAAGAAGGACGGTCAGGGTACATACTACTTTGCGGACGGCACCTTTTATACAGGCGAGTATAAAAACGACCTCAAAAACGGCAGCGGCAAGTACGTATGGGCAAACGGCGACACCTATGAGGGCGAGTATGTTGACGAGCTTAAAGAGGGAACGGGCGTATACACCTTTGCAAACGGCGATAAGTATATAGGCGATTTCGCATCAGATATGCGCCACGGCAAGGGTACTTACATCTTCGCGAACGGCGACACGTACGAGGGCGAATTCAAGGAAAATAAGATGCACGGCGAGGGAAAATACACCTGGACGAGCGGACGTTTCTACGAGGGCCTTTTTGAAGACGGTAAAATCGTTCAGAGCAGTACAAACGATACTGAAAAGGCGCAGTAAACATAATAAAAACCTCCCCTTGGCGTACCTGCGATAAAGCAGTTTTATATGTCAAACAATGCGCCGCCGAAAGTTCTAAAATGTTACTTTCGGCGGTGCTGTTATTTTTTATAGATGATTTGATCACAAGTCAAATTAGCGGAAGCTACGTTTCCTGCACACTCTATTGTTTTAGCGTGAAGTTTATAGCAATCGGTTATGTTGTTACAAATGACTTTCTGTGCATTCAATTCGTTTACATCAAGTCTGA
>JAZNLM010000080.1:0-27044 GCA_045579105.1 Candidatus Flemingiibacterium sp. | reverse complement strand
CTCGGGGTGAACGCCCGTGCAGTCGAGTATCTCATCAGAGCCGGATACACGAAGAAAGCCTGCGCACTGCTCGAATGCCTTGTCACCTATACGCGGAACTTTCTTTATAGCCGCGCGCGATTTGAACTCGCCGTTCTCCTCACGGTATTTTACGATATTTTTTGCCGCTGTCGCGTTAATGCCTGCAACGTAGGAGAGTAGGGAATAAGAAGCGGTGTTTACGTCTACGCCGACCGAGTTAACGCAGTCTTCGACAACGCCGCCGAGCGCTTCGTCAAGACGGGCAGGCTTCATATCGTGTTGGTACTGACCGACACCGATGGCTTTGGGGTCAATCTTAACAAGCTCCGCAAGCGGGTCCTGCAGGCGTCTTGCGATAGATATCGCGCTTCTCTGCATGACGTCGAAATCCGGAAATTCTTCGGTTGCCTGCTTGGATGCGGAATAAACCGATGCGCCGGCTTCGCTGATAACGGCGTATTTTACATCCGCGTTGATTTCCTTTAAAAGCTCGGCGATAAAGATTTCACTTTCCTTTGATGCTGTACCGTTTCCGATAGCGATAACACCGACGTTGTGTGCCGAAATCAGACGTTTTACGATGCGTTTTGATTCCTCGGTGCGCGACTGAGGCTTCATTGGGTAGATAACTGCGGTGTCAAGTACTTTGCCGGTTTTATCAACGACTGCGAGCTTACAGCCGTTACGGTAACCGGGGTCGTAACCAAGTGCAGTTTTACCCTTGATCGGCGGCTGCATAAGGAGATTTTTTAGGTTTACCTCAAACACCTTAAGGGCGCCCTCGCATGCATCATCGAAAAGTGAGGAGCGTATTTCGCGCTCGATAGACGGTGCTATAAGTCTGTCGTAGCTGTCGATGATAGCGCGCTCAAGGTAAGCTTTTGCGGGACTTTCGCCTGTCTTAACTATTTTCGAGAAAAGATAATTCAGAATAATCTCGGGTGAAACGTTTATTGAAACCTTCAAAAATTCTTCCTTCTCACCACGGTTTAATGCGAGGATTCTGTGCCCGGGAAGCTTTTTGAGCGGCTCGCGGTAATCGTAGTACTGCGTGTAAACGGACTCTATCTCGGGATTACCAACGGAAACGATTTCACCGTTTGCGAAGGTGAGATTGCGTATTGCCTTGCGGAAGTCCGCGTTGTCGGAGATATCCTCGGCGATTATATCGCAAGCACCGTTGTACGCATCTTCCATAGTTGCGACTTCCTTTTCGGGATCAACGAATGACTGCGCAAGCTCATCAAGCGAGGGCGAATAGGACACTTCCTGCGCGATTATAGCTTCGGCAAGCGGCTCAAGTCCGCGCTCACGTGCAACCGATGCACGAGTTTTACGCTTCGGACGGTACGGGCGGTATATGTCCTCGACCTCGGTGAGAATAGCCGCCGCGTTGAGTGCAGCTTCGATCTCGGGAGTCATCTTGCCCTGCTCGGAAATGAGCGCGTGAACCTCTGCCTTACGAGCTTCGAGATTACGAAGGTATGTAAGGCGCTCGGAAAGGTCGCGCAGTTTTTCGTCATCGAGAGAGCCGGTTACCTCTTTGCGATAACGCGCGATGAAGGGAATAGTGTTGCCGTCGTCAATAAGTGCGACGGTATTTTTAACCTGTTCGACACCGAGAGAGAGTTCCTCGGCGAGTTTTGCTATTATATCCATACGATCTCCTTAATTATAGTCAATTATAGTCCTTAGTTTAGAAATGATCTTAAATGAGCTTCTTCGTCTGGGGTAAGCTCGCGCCACGCTCCGCGCTCAAGCGTTGTATCAAGCGGCAATCCTGCGAACTCTACACGCTCAAGGTAAATCACCTTGTTGCACACCGACTCAAGCATACGCTTGACTTGGTGGAATTTGCCTTCTGTCAGCGTGAGATAACCCGATGAGCTGTCCTCACAAAGAGTGAGCTTAGCGGGCTTTGTAAGCTCACCGTCGAGCATTACGCCGTTTTCAAGACGAACTCTGTCTTCTTCTGTGATATGGCGCTCCGCCCTGAAATAATACATCTTTGAAACATGATGCTTCGGCGAAATAAGTCGGTGGCAAAGCTCGCCGTCGTTGGTGAGAATTAAAAGGCCGAGCGTGTTCTTGTCAAGCCGTCCGCACGGGAAAAGCCCAAGGCGGCGCTCTCGTTCACCGAGCAGTTCGAGTACAGTGCGCTCGCGCACGTCGTCGGTGGCGGAAACGTAGCCCTCGGGCTTGTTGAGCATTATATAGGTGAAGGGCTTGTATACCACTTTTTGACCGAGATAGGTAATCTCATTCTTTTGCATGTCCACATGCATATCGCAATTTTTGACCGGGATACCATCTACGGTTATTTTGCCTGCCTTTGCCGCTTTTCTGGTTTCCGTACGCGAAAGCAGACCCATTTCGGAAAATAATTTATCTATTCTCATTACGTAAACAGCGATATAAGCGCGTTGCACACAAATATTGCAGCAACTCCGAAAACAAAAAGCGCAACAAAAAACGAAAGCAGAAAATCACCAAGTGTTGTGCGTTCTCTCTTTTTGCGATTTTTCTTTTTGCGTGCCGGCGAACTCGATTTGGTCGCAGCCAAAGTTTTATGCGTGGTGCTTTTTGGCGGCTGTATCGGTTTTATACGTTCAGATGCGCTTCTCGAATTTTGGGTATGCATCTGCTCGGTATGTCCGTAGCGCATCTGCTGCGCAGGTATACGGTTCCGCTGCGGCTGCGCGTGGGCACGGTCTTGTGTGCTTCTCTGCTGCGGCGGCATAGGGCGCTGTACGTTATTTTGCACCGGCCTTTGCGGCTGCACAGTACGCTCGCGTATCGGCTGGCGTGTTGGAATATTAGGCATACGTCGCTTACCTCCATAGTGGTGACGTTAATAATCACGAGGGTATTATTAACCATATAAGTATATTTTATCATAATGTAGCGCAAAAGTAAAGCGAAGTACAAAATTTTTTTCACAGTGACGGGAAAAAAGGTGTAAAATAGCGAAAATATCGGCGATATTACCCGTAAAAATTTCAAAAAACACTTGCAATTCTCTTTTTTGTGTGATATAATATATAGGCTGTGTGACAAAAGATACGCGGTGGGGGTGGTCCTCTGCGACAATGCTCTGCACGAACACGCCTCAAATCACTTAATTATTTAAGGAGGAAGCCAAAATGGATTTAATCAAGGCTTTAACTAATGAGCAGCTCAAGGAAAATGCCCCCCTACTTAACATTGGTGACACTGTTAAGATTCACAACAAGATCAAAGAGGGCAACAGAGAGAGAATTCAGATGTTCGAGGGTACTATCATCGCTAAGAATGGTGGCGGTATCTCCGAGACCTTCACTGTAAGACGTGTTTCTTACGGTTGCGGCGTTGAGAAGACTTTCCCGGTACATTCTCCCAACGTTGAAAAGGTTGAAATCATCAGACGCGGTAAGGTTCGCCGTGCAAAGCTCTACTATCTCCGTGATAGAGTGGGCAAGAGCTCCAAGGTTAAGGAACTGCTCTAATCTCTCGTTTCAAAAAAGCAAAATTGGCTGCCGTACGGCAGCCTTTTTGTTTTGCTTAAATTCATAAATACCGTTGCAATTTCGAGTGAAATGTGCTACAATATATTACAAAGAGGAGTTCATTGTCTGAAAGTGATGGTGATATGTATGAAAAATACAAAAAGATTTTGTTTCAAGGCGCTAATTGGTGTGATTGTCGCGGTTGTCACGTGTACGCTTTTGTCGTGTATGCTGTTTGCCGACACGGGTAGTGTGGGTGATATAATCTCGGTTAATCTTAATAAAAGCCACAGCGAGCTTGATATTGAAATATCGCTTACAAAAGAGTTTGTAAGGGCAAATAAATCGAAGGAACTGTATATCTTCGAGCTTTTGCCGTATGAGTCCGAGGTGGATATAAACAACTTGGAGCCTGTGAAAAAGTTCAAGGCAAGCAAAAATGTCACAGTAAAAATTCCGTTTTATAACGGCAACGAAAACAGACTCTATTCAAGATTCGTAGTTGCCATAGCAGAAGAAACGGGTGAATACAGCATTATAACCGATGCAAAGTACGTGGAAAACGTAACTTCACTTGCGAAGAATACAACGCCTTATCCCGAGAAAACGTCCAAGAAAGGACTTCAGATTCAGGTGTTTACCGACGCGCAGCAGCTCGGTGTGGCGCATACGGTGATGAACATTGCAATTAACGAATATTTGCACGGCGAAGCCTCTGACGCGGCGAATTCGTTCGTTTACAACGGACAGTCATTTTATATTGACAAGGCAAAGATTGCATTGCTTGACCACAAGGTTAAAACGTACACCGATGCAGGCATAAACGTATATTTCAATATTATACTTACCGCACCCAAGGCTGACGAGCATCCGAATATCGCTGCGCTCTACTGCGACGGTATTTCGCCTGATGCCGCGCTTTACGCGCTCAATACCAAAAACGAAACCGCTATGAAATCCTATCAGGCGTTCGTCGATTACCTTGCTTCGAGATATACCCGTGCTGACGGAGCTTACGGCCTTATTCCTGCGTTTATCGTTGGATTCGAGGTCAATTCAAACCGCGTTTGGAACAACATGGGTGCAACAAATCTCACTGATTTGGTTAACTCGTATTGCACCGCATTCCGCGTGGCTTACACCGCGATGATGTCGCACTTTGCAAACGGACGTGTATACATTTCCCTCGGAAACAATTTTAACGCCGAAGTAGGGGATTCCACGGACGGCGAAAATACGCTTATTGATTATCCATCGAGAGCGTTCCTTGATGCTTTTGCCGAGGCAATCAAGGCTTCGGGAGATATTCCGTGGGGACTCTCGGTAAATCCGTATCCTTCTTCGCCGGAACTCAAAGAGTTCTGGACTGACGAGCAGGCTGAAGACAGCTTTGAAACTCCCTTCATCACCGTCAAAAATCTTAACACTCTCACCCGGTATATGGCTTCTGATGCGCTTTTGTACAACTCTGAGGTAAGAAGCGTGATAGTCGGCGAACTCGGATTTTCGGGTGACCCGTCGAGCGACGAAGAAATGACCATGCAGGCGGCGGCCTATGCGATGGCTTATTACGCTATTGAGCAGAACACTCACATTGATGCGTATATCTACCACCGACACGTTGACCACTCCGCGGAAACACAGTATTACGGTCTTTGGACAAACGAGCAGGGCAGTACCTCACAGCCGCTTGCCAAGAAGCCGATTTACAATATTTTCTCGCTCATAGATACCGCGAAGAGCGAAGAGGTTACCGCATTTGTAAAGCAGACCGTAGGCGACGAGGTTTACGGAATATTTATGACAGAAGGTGTCAAATACAAGCAATTTGACGACCGTACCGTTTTTGAGGGTGTACTGGCAGATGCTTCCAATATAAAGAAAAGCTATAAAAATAAAGTACTGTTTGACTTTAACGGCGGGAGCCTTTGCGGCTTCTATCCCACCGATGGCGCACAGTACGTTGAGCTTCGTTCATTCGGCGATGCCGCTGAGACCAAGCTGTACGCTAAGCTTCCCGATGTGCCGCAGGGCTATGTGGGAGTAGGCACCTCTGCGTTTGAAGAGGGCGCCATCCAAAAGGCACACTATATCACACTGCGTGTTATGGCGGCTACACCTGCAGGTGTAGGACCTATGACACTTACGCTTCGTTTGCAGGACAACGGCGATTCCCAAACCGACAGTACCGTTTGTGAATGTGAGGCAACCGTAACTCCGAACGAGTGGAGCGATATCGTCTTTGATATCAAAGATTTTGCCGAAAAAACGAACGGCGAAATTGACCTTATGAAAATATGGGTTTCGATGGATGATGGCGAGCCGATAAGCGGCGAATACGGCATCAGACTCGAGAGTGTAATGCTTCAAGGAAAGAAGCCTATGGGCGTTATCGGCTGGATATTCACTGTGATTCTTATACTGGCGGGTTTAGTTGTTGCAGGCTACGGTGCGCTCGTGCTTCGCGCGAGATACATCAGAAGAAAGCGCCGCGAGGCGGCACATCGCCGTCAGATGATAGAGGCAGAGCGGATGCGTGCGACAAGAGGGCGGTATCCGACGCAGAATAGACGATAATATAACGAAAAATCCCTTTGGTGGTAGCCAAAGGGATTTTATTTTATCTGCTTATCAGGTCGATAAATACCGCCTTGTCAACAAACATCATTTTGATGTACGACAGATATTCACGTGTCATATTTGCAAAATAATTTAACGCGCTTGCAGGTGGAGCAGAGCAGGTACTCATCGGCAAACCGTAACGCTTTGACAGTATCTCTATACGCGGCAGATGGAATGATGTTGATACGCCGATCACGCGCTTGTCAGAGAGCTCGAACCTTGCTAGGAGTGCTTTTGTGAAGCGGACGTTTTCGCTCGTGGAGCGCGCGTCCGCTTCCATTATGATGCGGTGCTCGGATATGCCGCGATCCATAAGATATCCTCGCATTGCCACGCACTCTGCCACGAGTTCGTTAACGCCTTTGGCGCCGCTTACCACGCATATTGCATCAGGCAGAGCGACGAGCAGTTCATATGCCGCATCAAGTCGGTTTTGGAGCGTTTTTGTGGGAGTCATTCCGTTAGTGTACGCACCGAATACGAGTACGACTGTGTCAGCACCCGTATTTTTTTCGGCGGCATATTGCTCGGCATAATATTCGGGCGTTTTTGAAGAATTTAGTCCTATAAATGCCCAGAACGCTATGACGCTTATAACGTACAAGCACAGAAGTGTCGTAAATATTATGTGGAGCGGCTTATATGCACGGGCAAGTAAACGCCTCAGCGGTGCTCGAAAGAGTATCGGAAGGCTCACACACGCCATTACAAAGAGTGCGAATAACGCCATTTTGAGTGCTTCCACCGCGATAACACAGAGTGTAAAATACATGAAATAGTAAGCAAGTACAAGTCCTGCCGCCACGAGCGTTATCTTTTCGAGTAGGGTGAGTTTATTTTTCATTTTCACGTATCAGCTTGTCAAGGAACGGCGACACACCTAGGACGCTACATACACTTGCATATTCGGCAAGTGCAGAGTCGCACTTGTTTTTATTCGGCTTGATGTTCAGTGTGGCGCGTATCATAAGGTTTTTTGGCGTATCGTCCGGATCGATAAGCTCGAGCGTTACAACATTGTAGCCGACGGATTCGAGCCGCTTTACGCGAAGCGCATCCGTTGCCGCATCGCAGAATTTTTGCTTTAGCATCGGGTGGTCGAGTATGAATGAAAGTTCATTTTTAAGCGTTGCGTTTTCAGCCTTTCCGGAGAGCTGTTTTGACATTTCGTGATGACAGCAGGGAGTTGAAAGTATGATTTTTGCACCCCATTTTACGGCATTTGCGAGTACTATATCTGTTGCGATATCACAGGCGTGGAGTGATATTACCATATCGGGCGCTTCTGGTGGTACGTACTCGTTTATGTTGCCGCTGACAAAGGAAAGATTGTCGAAATTTTGGCGTTTTGCCACTGCACTGCAGTATTCGATAACGTCTGCTTTGAGGTCAACGCCGTACATACGGACAGCTCTCTTTTTGATAGCCGTGAAATAATAGTAAACGGCGAAGGTGAGATAGCTTTTTCCGCAGCAGAGGTCGTATATAACCGCAGGTCTGTCAGTCGGAAGCTTGTCCTCGATATCGCGCACGATTTCGAGAAACCGGTTTATCTGACGGAATTTCGGCTGTTTTTTATCATGTATACGTCCGCTCTTATCGGAAATTCCAAGCTCATAAAGAAATCCCACGTCGCGCGAGGCGTCTATGATATATTTTTTACCCTCTGTACTTATCTCGGCGGCTGCGGCACTCTTTGCACGTTTGTCGGATATGTGTACAGTGCCCGATTTTGAACGCTTTATTTCCGCTTGGCCGGCGGTGGTGATTATATTGACCTGACGGTAATCCTGAAGCGCCATGCGACAAAGCTCTGCTGATTCAAGCGGCAGGTTTCTGCGGTAGGTTTTGTTATCCTTGGTGAAACGCTCGGACATTATATAAACGGTTCCGTCGCCTTTTTTGGTGAGTGATACGACCTCTTTTTGCGTTGCCTTATCCTCGGACTTTGAGAATATTGCTTTTTTGAGCGTTTTAGCGGATAAAACCTCATCAAAGAGGCAAGTGAGCTTTTCGTTTGACATTAAAATCTCCATTCCGCCGCCACAGCGGCGACACAAAATATTTGCGTGAAGCGGTATTTTTTCGTTTACGCTAAATAAACTTTCACGCTAGTGACCTCACAGTTTTTTCTTATATGACAAGTATATCACAAACTACGAAAAAAGTACATAATCTTATTGTAAATTTTCAGCGTGGGTAATATTTACAATATCGGACTTTACTTTTTGTGAATAGCGAGGTATAATTTTATCAATGTATATATCAAGCATTGGAGGAGCAAATATGAAATTTGGTAAATTTATGAAGGAAGTCGGCTCGGCGGCGATGTACTTTGGCATTTATATAGCGTGGCAGTTTGTCGTTACTTTTGCCGCTATGACAGGCGCGGAGATGGGACTTTCGTATGTGTCGGTAATAGATATTGTAAAGCGTTTGTCGGCGGGAGGAAAATATAACTTCGAGGAAATACTTACGGAGATTCTAAATTCACAGCTAGACATTGCTCTTGCGGCGAGCGCGTGGGTGCTTGAGCACACGGTCCAGCTTACCGTTGCCGCTGGAGTGTTTACGCTCGCAACTTATGCGCTTATGTTTGTTTTACGAAATAAGAAGCCGTTTGCCGAGGTTGAAATTGCCAAAATGCCTGTGTCTGCTTATTTCGGGATGGTATTTCTCGGCGCGGAATTGAATCTTGCAGTAGCATTTCTGCTTCCGCTTATACCGTTTCCCGAGTCGTGGTGGGAAGCATACGCTGTGCAGAACGATGTGCTCCTTGGCGCAAGATTCTGGACGCTTGTTCTTACTGTTATAGTGGCGCCGATACTTGAGGAAATAGTTTTTCGAGGACTTATCCACACAAGACTTAGGCGGTGTATGCCCACATTTGCGGCGATGTTCGTTTCCGCGCTTACGTTCGGCCTTATGCACGGTGCGATAATAGCTGTAATATACGCGACGCTTCTCGGACTTTTACTTGCGTGGGTGTTTGAAAAATACAAGTCCCTGCTTGCATCAATATTGCTGCATTTTGGATTTAACCTTTGCGCTATGTTGCTTGAAGGATTTGAGGACGTGCCGGCGTTTGTATGTATCGCGGCTGTAATCGTTTCAATTGCAGGTATTGTCATAGTACAGATAACCGCAAAAGGAAAAGTGTTCGCGCTGTCACCTAAAGAATGTGCTCTCCCAAACGAAGACGAGCAAAACTTGTAAACTCTACTTAAAAATATTCATAAGTTTACAATTTTCTCTTGAATTTGTGCGAGCAATGATGTATAATAGCTTGAACTAATAAATTTTTCGGAGGTTTTTATGCTTAATTTATTCCTTACTGGCGAAAATGCCGCCGCAGATGCCGCAGGTGGTGCTATGGGCGGATCGGGACTTACCACGATCATTATGCTTGTTGTAATGGTAGCCGTGTTCTACTTCTTTATGTACAGACCCCAAAAGAAGCAGGAGAAGGCAACAAATGATATGCGCAACTCCCTTCAGGTTGGCGACGAGATCACTACTATTGGCGGTATCGTCGGAAAGATTGTCAACATCAAGGATCCCATTGTTGACATCGAAACTGGCCGTAACGGCACCAAGATACGTATCCTCAAGAGTGCTATCAAGAGCGTTGACGTAAAAGCAGAGGATTGCTGACATAAATTAATCTCTCCCGTCATATAGATTAGCAAACAGTCTATACGGGAGGGATTTTTTTGCTTAAACATACAGAGAAAAATGAGTTCGCGCTCGGTTCGGTGCTTATTTCGGGAATGCTTGGAATGGTGGGCGGCATTTTAATTTCGCTTTTGCTTTCACTTGTCTTCTGCGGTATGGCACTCGCTTTCGATGATCCACGAGGTGCTATTGAAGTATTTGCGTATGCCGTGCTCGCTCTTGGTTCAGTTTGCGCGGGCCTTGTTGCTATGCGTACCGATGAAGGCCGCAGCTATGTTTCGTCGCTTATCGCCGGGGTTATGTATGTACTTGTTTTGTTTGTGATTTCTCTGTTTATGAGAGGTGACGGCACTTATTCTCCGCTTTTGAGAACGGTTGTTTTTGCTCTTATGGTTGGCATGAGTATGCTCGGTGGAGCTATAGGTAAAGGCAGACGAGAGCGTGCACGCGGCGGAAAAAACAGTCCGGGTGCGCAGATGCGCCGCAGACTTACCGTAAAAAAATAAAAACAGTTCCCGTAAATTTACGGGAACTGTTTTTCAACTTTATAAAAATCTTGCTAAATTGTCTGCGGTGCTCTTTTCGAAGTCAAGGATTTCCTCGGCAAGTTCTCTAGCCTTACCTGTAGGCTCATTTTGATTGAACTGCTTCTCAATGTTGATGATACCCATAGTCGCGCCGTTTATCATCATTTCCGCAATGTGAGAGGTCGTGACGTCGAGCATTGTGTTGAACGCCATTCCGATTTTGGAGCCTGCCTTAGCCATCATACCTGGCTCCTCGGGCTTAAGTCCGCGTTCGCCGAGAAGATCTGCTGCACGGTTTGAATATTCGCGGTAACGCTCAAGTTCACGTGTCATCTCTGCACGCATTTCGTCGTCAGAGACCTTATCCATAAGGTTTACTATTGAGTCGCCGCCCATAGTTGTGTTTTTATAAATTTCCTGAAGTAATGCTTCGTTTTTGTCCATGATATCAATTCCTCAAACAAATAATACCGCGAGCAAACGCTCGCGGTATTATTATTCTCTTTGCCTGAAAATTTATTTACGCTTTTGAAAGATCGTCGAGATCGTACGGTGTATTCTGGTAAACGAAATAGTTTAGCCAGTTTGAAAAAAGCAGATTTGCGTGACCTCTCCATATGTTCGGCGGACGGCGCTGAGGATCGTTATTAGGGAAATAATTGTACGGTACGTCTATCGGAAGTCCCTTACCAATGTCGCGGAAATATTCCTTTGAAAGCGTGTCATAGTCATATTCAGAGTGACCGGTCACAAAGAGCATACGCGCATTTTTTGCCGCGATGATGTATGGGCCGGCAATATCGCTTCTTGCGATAAGCTCAATGTCGCTGACCTTTGTTATTTCAGACTCGGCGATACCAGTGTGGCGTGAGTGAGGCGCAAAAAATACTTCATCAAAGCCTCGTACGATAGGATGGTTTGGACGTAGCGCGTAATGCTCGAATACGCCGAACATTTTTTTATCGAGTGGATGCTTTTTTACGCCGTAGTGATAGTAAAGCCCTGCCTGCGCTGCCCAGCATATATGCAGAGTGGAGAAGACGTGAGTTTTCGACCACTCCATGATATCACAAAGCTCGTCCCAATAGGTTACATCGTGAAACTCGAGGTTTTCTACGGGTGCACCCGTGATGATAAGACCGTCAAAGTTTTCGTCACGGATGTCGTCAAAATTTTTATAGAATGCCTCCATATGCTCCTTTGAGGTATGCGTAGAACGGTGTGTGGCAGTTTGAAGAAGCGTTATCTTTATCTGCAGCGAGCTGTTGGAAAGCAGACGAATAAGCTGTGTTTCAGTGGTTATTTTGGTTGGCATAAGATTGAGTACCGCTATCTTCAGCGGACGTATATCCTGATGCTCCGCTCTGAAATCACTCATTACGAAGATGTTTTCCTTCTCAAGTGTTGCCGCAGCCGGAAGGCCTACGGGTATTTTTATGGGCATATATGTTCCTCCGTTGTCTTTGCAAAACTACACTAATTGTACCATAAAAAAATCTAATTTGCAACAGTTATTAAAAAAATATGTATCGTACTGATTTTTTTTGTGGGAAAATTGAAAAAACAATTGCATTTTGTAAATAAAAATGATATAATAATATTATCTATATATGGCGTGTCATGATACTGCTTTTGCTTTGTGTACGCAAAGGTATGAAATTGCAACGCGAGAGGGCGGTGACGGTGTGATTCAAAGAGCGAATATTGCGAGGGTATTTACGGTTTGTGCGATTGTTGTATGCGCCGTTTTGGTGCTTACACTCGGTGTCACCCATGTGGTTGCAGATGATGCGCGTATAATATCTGGATTTTCCGGTAAAGACACTGTATCGTGGCTGCCGGGGGACAATGTTTCCTCGACAAAACTTACAGAAGTTTCTTTTGAACAGGGCGGCAATACATACGCGCGATCCTGCCTTGAAGCGATAGGTGCCTATGCACCGCGCGATAGCATACGAGCAGTATGCGCAAGCTTTACCGAACCGCTTGATCTTTCCGAATATCTTGAGATATCCTTTGATATCTACGCTCCGGTGCTTGCCGCTGACAGCGATGCCGTATTCTTTGCACGTCTGACTCTTGTTTCGGAGAATGGTGACACTACCGAGCACCTTGAGATAATCGAGGGGGGGCGTTGGAATCATGTTGAGGCTTATATCGGTTCGTGGGAGGCAAGAGCGAGAATATCTGAGGCTGAAATAGCCGTGGCTGTGGATACCTCGCTTACCGGGAGTTCGGCAGAACATTTCTACGTTGACGATATTTGCGTGTCCGATCCGGTTGACCGCGATATGACACAGAGATTTCTTTTTGACTCCTATAGAGTAGAGGGCGGTTCTGCAATTCTTGATGCGGATAAATCAAAAATCTCAATGGTGTCCGAAGCGGACGGTATTCTCACGCTTGAGGCAGAGGTGTTTGCGCCGAAGACCGATTATTCGCTTAATTGTCTGCGTTTGCGTTTCGCAAACAATACCGCAAGCGATACGCTCACACTCCATTATTCCACCACTGACTCACAGGTTACCACCGAAGATAAAATCGTAACAGTTCCTATAAAACCTTATTCGGGCGTTTGTGACTATTTGGTATTCGTTGGTGATGCCGCACAGCTTCAAAGTATAAAGCTGATATTTAACTCGGCTATAGGCGAAGTAGAGCTGGTTTCCATAAATGCGATAAGCGCATACGAACCTATCGAATACACCACTTGCGGAAGACTTAATTCTTGTACTGTGAGCGAGGACCTCACAACTGTCACCTTCTCAGGCGAGGTAAACCGGGAAACGGCTATTGATAACCGAAACGGACATATCGCAATATTTGCGCACGAGGCGAAGGACCTTCCTACTGCAGAGGAGCTTTCGCAGCTTACACCTCTTGTTGAAACGCAGATGACAACACGTTTTGAACTGATGTGGCGTGTTCCTTCCGACGGCACGTACGGCGTTGACACCCGCTTTATTGCGGTTTCTGTTGCGGAGGATGGTGAGTACAGCCTCATCTGCGCACCTTTTTACATACAAAACGCTGACAGTATGGCAAGGAGGGGGGCTTCACTCGTTCCTGATGCAAAGGCGTTTGCGTCCAACGATATTTCGGCTGTGAGCGAGGTTGGCGCTTCGCTTACCTTGCTTGAGCTTGACACACAAAGACTGTTTGTGGAAAAGAGCAAGGCGACAGCTTATATATACCGCGGCAAGGCATATTATTTCGACGGCGAGTATCTTAAGTCGATTGCCTCAAAGGCAGATGTGCTTGGCGCGGACGGAGTGCAGGTGCTTTTGCGCATCTACGGCTGGAAGGCTACCGATACCAAGCGACTTAACGAATTTTATGCAAACGATACTTATGTCGATTATTCCAAGGTCAACCGCTACAGCGACGGCAGTGATTATATTGCGGCAATCGGCGCATACATAGCCGAAAACTTTGTGCTTGATAAAAAGATAGTTGGTGTTGTGTACGGTGATAGCGAAAACATTTTCGCAGGACAAAATTCGCTTTCAGAGATGGTTGACCACACTGCGGACTGCCTGCGCACACTGTATTTTGAACTTGCACGTGTAAATCCCGATGCAAAGCTATATGTTTCACTCACAGACCTTTATAGGGCAGAGGAACATTTTGACGGCGGCGAAGTTGCACTTGACATTTATCTTCCTGCCCTTATAGAGCATACCGCCAAGTATGGGCAGTTCCCGTGGGAGCTTTCACTTGAAAAGGTTTACCGCGTAGCCGACAGTTCGCGTGAGCTTGTGAGTGTTGATACAGCCGGTGCTGTTCGGTGGCTTCTTGAGAACAGCGGGGCATCGGATAAACACATAATATTTGTTGACCACACATATTTCGCATTTGCAAGCAAAAAGATTGACAATGTAAAGAATTACGTTCTGGGAACGTACGGCGCACTCTTCTGCGACTATGTGGACGCATATATTGCCGCAACCGGTGCACGTGCTGGTGAAATAGTCGACAGTGTAAAGTATATATTCACCGATAAAGCTTATACTATCGAAAATATAGTTAAAATGGAAATAGACATAGACGACTTTGCCGAAGTTATATCGAAATTTGATGCGGCACAAGTTCCGAAAATTAGACTTGTTTCCTCTGAGGCGGGATTTGATGCTCCTAAAAATACGCTTGGCTCGTTCAGTTATTACCGTTTTGACAGTATTTCAAGTATTGGCGGACTTTCACCTAGCTACTACAGTGGTGAGCTTCGGGTTACAAATGATAACGGTAACGTGCTTTCTGCGAACCTTGATGCTTCGCAGTGGGGTGATACATCGAATGCTTTCTTGCTTGGTATAGGACATAATTTTGATATTACAGAGGATTTAAGCCTCACGCCCATACTTGCTATTACGCTTAAGATAAACGCATCTTCTCACGAACTCGCCCCAAAGGCTGGAATAAAAGTGGTTTTGAAGGGCGAGGGCGAACGCTTCGAAGCAGCAGCCGACGTACCTGTGTGCGAATGGACTACGATTTACATTGACACCTCCGGGTTTAAGGGGCTAAAGGATACAAAGAGCCTTCAGATATTCATGTCCGGGAAAGATGTGTCAAAGGCTACCCTCAAAATAAAGAGCATAGACGGTCTGTCGAGCGAGTATGACGATGAATCGCTTGCGAGGGTTATAGAAAAAACTCGCCAAAAGAAAGCGACTTTGGATGCGGGTATAAATCTTATGGTATATTGGCCGATAACGCTCGGCGTGGTTGTTGCTATCGCAACGGTTGTCATTCTTGTCGTGCTTTCAAAGAGAAGATATAAGGAAAACGAGTAATCATGTTGAAACGGAATTTAAACGACGATTTACCTATTGAGGATTTGCCTATACGCCTTTTCGGCGTTGTACGCGAATCAATAGTTGACGGACCGCAGCTCAGATACGTTATATTTGTACAGGGCTGTCCGCATAAATGCTATAATTGCCACAATCCCGAGTCGCACGCATATAGTGGCGGTAAGGTGACCACAACGGCAAAGCTTTGGAAGGACATACAAAAAAATCCGCTTATAAAGGGTATCACCTTCAGTGGCGGTGAACCCTTTTTGTGGGGACACGAGCTTGCCGTTATCGCAAAGAAAGCGCGTGAGCGAGGGCTTGACATTATGACGTACAGCGGATTTACATATGAGCAGCTTTTAAAGAAGTGCGAAACTGAGCCGTCAGTGCACGAACTGCTCTCGGTTACGAACTATCTCGTCGACGGACGCTACGTTGACGCAAAGCGCGACCTTAACTTAAAGTTTCGCGGAAGCACAAATCAGCGTATTCTCGACGTAACCTGCTACCCGAATTCCACCGCGGCACAGCAGATAGAACTGTAAAAATTTTAAACTTAAAATATATTCATCAAAGGAGATACAAAAATGTCTGACGCATATTTATCGCGTGGCGTTTCCGCCACCAAGGACGAGGTACACAGCGCAATTTCGAAGCAGGATAAGGGCGTATTTGCCGGCGCATTCTGCAAGATCATTCCCGATCCCTGCGGCGATCCAGAATACTGTGCTGCTATGCATGCTGACGGAGCAGGAACAAAATCCTCGCTTGCTTACATCAAATACAAGGAAACGGGTGATCTTTCCGCTTTCTACAACATTGCACAGGACTCCGTTGTAATGAATCTTGACGATCTTCTCTGCATCGGTGCAACTGACGGCTTCGTTCTCTCTAACACCATCGGCCGTAATGCTCACCGTGTCAGTGGCGAAGCTATAAAGGCTGTTATCGACGGTTATACTGAGTTTTGCGAAATGCTCGGCAAGTACGGCGTTGGCATAACTATGTCCGGAGGCGAAACTGCAGACGTTGGCGACCTTGTCAACACCCTTATCGTAGACTCCACCTTCTTTGTAAGACTGAAGCGCAGTGATGTTATCGATTGCGACAATATCAAGGCTGGCGACGTTATCGTAGGCTTCGCTTCCTACGGCAAGGCAGACTATGAAAAGGCATACAATGCAGGCATGGGTAGTAACGGTCTTACTGCGGCACGTCACCTTATGCTCTCACATGAGTATGCGGCTAAGTATCCCGAAACTTACTCAAACACTATCGATGAGTCAAAGGTTTACTGCGGCACCTACGGTGTGAACGATATCCTTCCCGGCACTGACGTTTCCGTTGTTGACGCTATTCTTTCGCCTACACGTACATACGCGCCTATCATCAAGGCTATCCTTGACGAAAAGCGTTCCGCAGTACACGGCATGATCCACTGCACCGGCGGCGGACAGGCAAAGTGTAAGAACTTTGGCGCAGGCATTCACTACATCAAGGACAACCTTTTCGATACCCCACCGCTTTTTGCGGCTATCTGGAAGAACGCGGATATCGGAGATAAGGAAATGTATCAGGTGTTTAATATGGGCCACAGAATGGAGCTTTACTGCGATGCTGCTGATGCACAATTTATGATTGACACTGCAAAGAAGTTCGGAGTTGAAGCAAAGATTGTCGGACGTTGCGAAAAGTCGGCTGACGGAAAGAATCACGTTACTATTATTGACAAAGGA
The DNA here is from genome assembly GCA_045579105.1 of Candidatus Flemingiibacterium sp. Classification (GTDB taxonomy): domain Bacteria; phylum Bacillota; class Clostridia; order Oscillospirales; family CAG-272; genus Flemingiibacterium. The sequence goes on along the minus strand of JAZNLM010000080.1, from coordinate 10,179 downwards.
AACACCTACGAGTATTGATTTTGGGGAGGTGAGCGTGTGAAAAAAAGAATCCTTGTCGTAAGCTCCGCCAATATTGATTTCGTTATGAAGGTGGGGAAACTTCCCGCGGCGGGACAGACTGTTATCGAGCCGCGAGGATATTCCTATGTGCCGGGCGGTAAGGGCGCTAATGCGGCGCTTGCTTTGGCGCGTCTTGGGGCGGACAGTATATTCTGCGCAAGGCTCGGAAGTGATACGCACGCGCAGCAACTTCGTGCACTTTATAATGACGAGGGCATTGATACCCGTTTTCTCCAAAACGACAGAAGCGCAGCGACAGGACTTGCTTCTATAATCGTTGAGGAAAGCGGAGCTAACCGCATCATCGTTTACCCCGGTGCTAACAATAATCTCACCTCGGATGACGTTGAAGATGCTATGACTTGTCTTCCTGATGCGGTATTCGTACAGATGGAAATTCCGGATGAGGCGATAATTGCGGCAACAAAATTCGCAAAGAAGAAAAACATTCCCGTGTTTCTCGACACGGGCGCAGCCAGACCAGACTTTCCGCTCGACCTCTTAAGTCCGCTTGAGGTTATTTCTCCTAACGAGAGCGAAACCTTCGCGCTCACGGGTATTATGCCGAATAATGCTACAGATTGCCTTCGTGCGGCAGATATGCTCATGAAGCGAGTTGATACGAAGTACGTGGTTATAAAGCTTGGTGCTCGCGGTGCTTATATACACGACGGCAGACGCTCACAGCTTGTTTCGGCGTACGAATGTGACGTTGTTGACACTACGGCCGCAGGCGATGCCTTTACCGCGGCTATGACTCATGAGTATATAAAAACGGGCGATATCGTCCGTGCGGTAAAATACGCAAATGCTGTCGGCGCTATAGTTGTAAGCCGTGAGGGCGCATCCACTTCGCTTCCCACTGCAAGACAGGTTGACGCATTTATTGAAAGAAACGGAATTATACTGTAACTATGAAAGAAAGAATTTTAGGCGTTGACTTTGGTGATCAGCGCACGGGGCTTGCCGTTTCCGATCTTCTCGGCATGCTTGCCAACGGGATCGGCTACGTTAATTCAAGCTATATGCCAAAAACTGTGGAGCTTGTTGCCGAAAAGGCGAAGGAGTACGGCGTAGCAAGGATAGTCGTCGGACTTCCTGTTAATATGAATGGCACGCATGGTCCTCGCGCGGAACACGCTAAGGAGTTTGCCAATGCGCTCGGAGAGGTTACTGGACTCCCTATAGAGATGTTTGACGAGCGCTGCAGTACAATGGCGGCGCATCAGATACTCAACTTTACCGATACACGCGGTAAAAAGCGCAAGGCAGCAATAGATACGCTTTCTGCGCAAATAATACTTCAGAATTACCTTGACTCAAAAAGGTAAAGAAATTCCCTTGAAATAACCCGAAGGTCGTTTCAAGGGAATGTATTTATTGTTCAGTGCTTTCCGTCGGACAAGTGTTTTTATATGCGTAGATATCCACTACGTGAGTTCTGTAATACTCCGCAAGTATACCGCAGGCATTTCTGTGAAGATGTATGCCGTCGTCGGTGTATTCATTTGACAGAGTTCCGTCCTCAAGCGTGAACAGCGACAGGGGATCGAGCATAAACAACTCATTTTTTGCAACATAGTCGCGAATAAGCCTATTGAATATAAAGCACTTTTCATTGGTGATGCCGTAGAGTGTTGTTCTTGAGGAACGCTGTGTAACGGGGATTACCAGCTGAACGTATATCGGAACGTCCGTGACAGCGCGGACATTTTTGACGAATGTGTCAAATGCCGCCATATATCCTTCGGGACTCCAACCAAGCTCGTTAAGGCCCGTCGCTATATAAACGGCGTTGTAATTCCCACTCTCTCGCTGGAGCGCTTCGAATACTGTGTATTCGTGAAGCTCATTTGTTTCCTCGTCTTCCATGCGGATGTAAGCTTTGGAGTTGAGAGAACCCACGTTAAGGCCTGATGCCGAAAAATCGTAGTTAGGCTTTATATCCGAAAGTAAAATCAGTCCCTTTGTTCGGGAGTCGCCGATGAACACAGTCTCATTAAAATAATTGAAGCTGACGGGAGTTCTCTCGGGAACGGGACTCTCAAAATCATAATATTCAGATGTGAATACGGGCTTTGGAATGTTGTTTTCCGAAACAAGTGCTTCGGTGATGGCTGTTTCACAGAGTGAAGCGCTTACGGGAGTTTCACATTCAATATATGTGAAGTTAAAATTAACGAACAAGGATGGTACAGTGACCGCTGTTACGATAATTGCTACTAAAGATATTACAGTTTTCAGCAAAATTGAAGCTGTATTTGATTTTTGCGGAGCATTTGCAAATTTTACTGAGCCAGTTGTGCTTGGGTTTGCTATTTGAACGGTTGGTTGCTTGTTTAACGGATGCAGTTGCTCTGTAGTTCGATTTTTCAAGCGGTGTGCCTCCTTTCGTCATAATTCTGTACTACATTTAATTATAGCACAAACAAAAACAACTTTCAACAAGAAGTGTGGAAATTATGAAAATAAATTATCAGTTACTTCTCGATAACGAACTAAAAAAAATAAAATCGAGAGATATTACTCCGCACCTGCTCCTGCACGCGTGCTGCGCGCCCTGCTCGAGTTACGTGCTTGAGTATCTTACACAGTATTTTGACATAACTGTATATTTCTATAATCCCAATATTACAGATGTGCTCGAGTACAAAAAACGTGCCGACGAGCTTGAAAGACTCATTTCGCAGATGCCGCACGAAAAGAAGATAGAGCTTGTTATAAGTGATTATGCGCCCGAGCGTTTTTACGCATTTACGAGTGGATATGAAAATCTTGCTGAGGGCGGTGAACGCTGCTTTTTATGCTACAGAGAGCGCCTTGATGCGACCGCGCGTTATATGACAGAGCATGCTGATGAATACGATTATTTTGCCACTACGCTCACGGTAAGTCCTCATAAAAACGCGGCAAAGCTCAACGAAATCGGTGAGGAACTTGCAGATGAATATGGTTTAAAATGGCTTTTTTCCGATTTTAAGAAACGTGAAGGATACAAGCGCTCCATTGAGCTTTCACAGGAGTACGGTCTGTACCGTCAGGATTTCTGCGGCTGTGAGTTCTCACGAAAGTATAAGTATGGAAACGATTAAGATTGAAAATTTAGTTTGCACGGTTAAGCGTTCAAACCGCCGTACGGTCGGTATGCGAATCGGAAAAGACGGTGTGCCCGAGATTCTCGCGCCGAAACTTGCGAGTGTACGCGAGCTTGTACGCATATGCATGCCGTATGCGAAAAAGCTTGCAGAGATGAGTGAGAAACAGCTCGGGCTCAACGCCGAAAGAGAAGCGTTCACGCTCGACTACGGTGTGAAGATATGCGTCCTCGGTAAAAAGTGGGAGATACGCGAGGGTAAGCGTGGCGTTGTCAGTTACGAAGACGGCGCGTTCAACGTGCCGCCAAATCTTACATCAGAGCAGATACGCGACGCAGTGATTAAGCTTTATAAGCTTGTTGCGAAAAATTATATCACCGAGCGAGTTTACGCCATCGCAGATACAATGGGCGTGGCGGTAAGTGCCGTTAAAATAAACTCCGCCAAAACACACTGGGCGACCTGCTCGAAAAAATCGTCGCTTAATTTTTCGTGGTATGCTATAATGGCAGAGCCTGCGGCTGTTGACTACATTATTGTGCACGAGCTTTGCCATATTTACGAATTCAATCATTCGCAAAAATTCTGGGCGAGAGTCGAAAAATATTGCCCCGATTACAAAAAACGCAAGGTGTATCTTAAAGAACTATGGTGTGAGATAACCCGACAGAACTGGGAATGAGCGTGTAAACTTTATCTTGAAAAGAACGGTTTTGTGTGATATAATGTTTATGTAATATCGGTTGGAAGCGGTAATATGTACAAATGTTTTCAGACTTTTCCCGATAGGGAGTGGTTTGCTTCACAGAGCGCTCTCCGGGTAAACGATGAGAAGATAATCAAAAAAGAGTATAGTTCATCGGCTCGCCGTTTTTGCCTGCGCATAATCTCGTAAGCCACGCATACGTTCGTGCAATAGGCGATGCTCTTATTATGGTTTCAAATTATAGATACGATATACACGGCGAAAAGGAAATCGCCAATGATAAAACAGCGGGAGGGGTAAATATGTACCTTAAAGACGAACACAAAATATGGATCGCAACGGGTGAAAAACGCGTTTATCTTGAGCCGTCTATGGCGAACCGTCACGGACTTATCGCGGGTGCTACGGGTACTGGTAAAACCGTTACGTTAAAGGTGCTTGCGGAGTCGTTTTCGGATATGGGTGTACCCGTTTTTGTTGCCGACATCAAGGGCGACCTTTCGGGTATGTGCGCTCCCGGCTCGGAGAACAAGCACATTCGCCGCAGTATCGACACGATGGGTATTGAAAATTTTAACTATACCTCATACCCTGTAGAATTCTGGGATGTTTACGCGAAACAGGGACTTCCAGTACGTACAACGATTTCGGAAATGGGACCGGAGCTTCTCGCGCGTCTGCTCGGACTTAACGATACACAAAGTGGTATTCTTCGTATAGTTTTCCGCGTGGCAGACGACCGGAATCTGTTGCTCGTTGACCTTAAGGACCTTCGTGCGATGCTTCAGTACGTTGGCGACAACGCGGCAGAATACAAGCTTACCTATGGCAACATTTCCGCGCAGTCAATTGGCGCGATACAGCGTGCGCTTTTAACTCTTGAAGACGAAGGCGGTGAAATATTCTTCGGTGAGCCATCTCTTCAACTTTCCGATTGGGTAGAGTGGGACGAAAACGGCAGAGGCGTTATGAATATTCTTGAGTGTTCGGAGCTCTTCCAGCGTCCGCTGCTTTACGGAACGTTCCTTCTCTGGATGCTCTCCGAGATATACGAGATGCTACCCGAGGCAGGTGACCTCGACAAGCCGAAGCTTGCATTTTTCTTCGACGAAGCACACCTTCTGTTCGACGATGCTCCAAAGGCACTTATTGATAAGGTCGAGCAGGTTGCACGTCTTATCCGCTCCAAAGGCGTCAGTGTGTGGTTCATCACGCAGAACCCGACGGATATCCCAGACAGTGTGCTCGGTCAGATAGGTAACCGCGTGCAGCACGCGCTTCGTGCGTATACGCCGAATGACCAGAAGGCGTTAAACGCCGCGGCAAAATCCTTCAGAGCAAATTCTAATTTTAATACAGCTGAGGCTATACAGGCACTCGGAGTTGGTGAAGCGCTTGTTAGTGTACTTGACGAGGACGGTGTGCCGTCTATCGTTGAGCGTGCCAATATTCTGCCGCCGCGAAGCAGTATGAATGCGGTCGAGCCTAGAATGCTTCAGAGCGTAGTCCTTGCAAGTAGGCTCCGCGACAAATACGGCGCTGAAGAGGATAGAGAGTCTGCATACGAGCAGATTATGGAGATACGCGGAGAAGAAGCGGCCGAGGCTGCGAAAGCAAAGGAAAAAGAAGAAAAAGAGAAAGAAAAGCACAAGAAGGCAACAGCCGCTAAAAAGAAAACGAGCACAAAGCGCAAAAAGACAACAGCCTTCGAAAAAGCAATAAACAGCACGGCTAACACCATTGGCCGTGAGGTTGGCAAAAAAATAGTTCGCGGTATTTTCGATACGTTCTTTAAATAAAAAGAAGACCTGCAGACGTTTCGTCTGCAGGTTATTTTTGTTTAATTATATCCGGTTATATCAAATCTTATCAGAAGTCCTTCGCCGACAAGCTTTATGAAGCTTGCTCCGGTGAGATCAATGTTTTTGCCTGAACCGGTTCCTATAATTTCGCCGCTCTTATTAAAGAGCTGTACTGTTACACCGTCGTTGACACTCAAGGTGAGATTGTCTGCATTCCTACCCTTGTATTCGGTAAGATACTGTCTTCCAGCATCAAGACCTATATAAAGGTCTTTGTACCTAACGCCAAATACACCGTAGAACTTAATAAAATTCAACTTAAATTCGTTTCCATTGTTGAAGAAGGTCGGATAAGCATTAAACTTATTCGCTCCACGAAGATCCACAGTGCGATGCTCCTCAAATAAGCTCTCGTTATTCTTGAGCCAAGCATAAAAGTCGTCAAATACGGTTTCACCGTATGTAATATAGAAGGCCTCAAGTATCTTTTCCTTGGGGAGCACATCACTGCCATTCATATTTTCGTGTGCAGGATAGCTTTCCTCGAGCCTATATATCCAATCTGTGTAGTTACCATAGGTTTCGTCAAGATACCACATGAGGCGGAATCCTATAACGTAGTTGGCGTTTCCGGAATATTCAAAAGTGTTGTCTATCCAATATTCCATCGGATGCTCATAGAGCTTACTGTAATCGTGTATTTGCATATCTCTGAAGGATTGAACCACAGAGTCAACGGCTTCTGCGTAGTCGGGATAATTCTTGGCTATGTATTTCTGCGTTTTGTAGGTGGTGTAGGTTGAGATACCTTCCATTGCCCACTGACAGTAGAACCATGGCGATTGACGTCCCTGAAGTGTGTGTGAGCACTCATGTATAAGTGTCGAAAGGTTCACAATGTCGCCGGACGAAACAACTGCGCCGCTTGCACCGGCGTATGCCTCGCCGTATTCACTCTCACCGTTCGGCTTTACTACATCCACGCGCATAAGGCCGTTTGAGGACAGAGGGAACAATACATTTGATTGTCTTACGTATTTCGGGTTACCCGCAAATTTCATTCCCGAAACAGTTTCCATCGCATTTGTCACAATGTTAAGTGTTTCTGTTAGATTTCCGGGAACGTAGATGTCCTTGTCAATATGAAGCTCTAGGTGATTAGTGGTTATTAAGGTAGGCTCCGCAGTTACGGTTCCCATAGGGAAGGTTATGTTCACAAGCTCGAGCATCGGAAGAACTTCCTGCGCTACCAAAGTTTCACCGCAAATGGAGCAGTGTTTACCGTCTGTGAGTCCTGTTTCGGTGTAGGTTGCGGGAAATCCTTTGTCAACTACTTCTGTATGTCCGAGAGGCGGAATCTCATTTTGAACTACCGTTATCTCGCCGCAAATGGAACAATGTGCACCTTCGGTAAGTCCTGCTGTGCTGCAGGTGGGAGCAACCGCTTCATCGATGGTCTGTTCGTGGGCAAGAGCCTCAATAACAGCTCTTTCGGAAATCATTTGGCCGCATACAGAACAGTATGAGCTTCCTGTGTAGCCATCGTTGCCACAGGTTGGGGCAACAGCCTCTTCGGTAACTACCGTGTGCTCTGCTTTTGCAATGGGTTGCTGCGGAACGATGACTTCACCGCAAACAGAGCAGGCCGTACCCGCGGTGAGTCCTTCTTCATTACAGGTTGGAGCAACTGCTAGGATCGCAACGGAAGTGTGTTCGATTTTGGCAATAGATTCTCTTCCAGAGAATATTTCACCACATATAATGCATTCTTCGCCCGGAGTACGTCCTTCTGTAGAGCACGTTGGCTCAGTAGTGTCGCGCCAAACGATAGTATGATCAAATTTTGGAATGTCCTCCTGTGCCACTATAACAAGTCCACATTCAGAGCAGTGTGAGCCTTCGGTAAGCCCCTCAGTTATGCAGGTGGAGGCGACTGCTTGATCAACAACAAGTGAATGGCCCTTTTTAGGTACAAGTTCCTGCGCGAGAAAGACCTCTCCACACTTGGAGCAATAAACGCCCTCGGTGAATCCGATTTCAGTGCACGTTGCGGGGATGGCCGGTTCTGTAATGGGTGTATGTTTATGCTCACAGCTTGCGAGCGCAAGTAAAGACGCTGTGATTACAGCAAATGTATACAGCTTTTTCATAATTATGTTTTCTTCCTTATAAAGATGAGAGTTACAAGAGATTCATGCAAAGTTTATGATTTTTAATTACGCCATATGAGTATAACATCCAATATTATAACACAGTTTTTACTAACATGCAATACTTTTCGAATAAATAAAGGGCGCCAAAAGCACCCTAATGAATTTATTATATCACATTACATTTGCATTTGTAAAGCCTTTTTTGTTTGAAAGAGCTGGTTTCTGCTTTTTGCATAAATATTTGTTGTATAGTTTTTACAAATTGCCAATTGAAAAATATGAAAATATATGTTATACTATAGACACAAAGAAGGAGGACAGTCCGATGGGCTAAATAAAGAAAATCAAAATAGGCAAGACGTTCAGCTCACAAGTTCAGGTAGAAAAACACGGCGGTGTTACGCTTAACATAGATTTGTGAGAATCCTTTTTACAATACAAACGCAAAATGTTTGCATAGATTATTCGGTATTAGGAGTAGAAAAGGAACTTGTGAATAGAAAATGTGCTTGCAAGACCGTCACCTGCGCAGCTTTGATACAAAAACAAACGGTATTCTCGTTAGAGAAATGAATGTGTGAAAAGAAGTTTTAAGGAGTATGAGAAAGCGGCGAATGGGTAGAAAGATGAAAGTGAGGATAACAAAAGATGCTAGATATCAAGAGTGAACAGAAATGACCTCTGATTGTAGATGTAAACCTGCAGTCAGAGGTCATTTTTTTGTATCCTCATGCAAAGTAATCCATACAAAAAGCTTGAACAAATATTCGTAATAATATATATAAACTGTTGACAAATTACGTCGAATATGATATATTATTAGTTGGTAATATCCAATTTGCGCGAACCAAATAATATTTTATCAAATTTTGGAGGTAGATTCAAATGAAACTCATCTACGGCGTAAAAGATAAGCCGAAATTTGGTCAGCTTATCGTATTTGCTATCCAGCAACTTCTTGCTATTATGGCGGCAACTCTTGTTGTTCCGGTTATTATCAACGGTAACATCAGTACGTTTATCGCAGACGGAACTGTTGCTTATGAAGCTACAACCTGGATGAGCCCCGCAGCAGCGCTTTTTGGTGCAGGTGTCGGAACTCTCGTTTATTTACTTTTCACTAAATTCAGAAGCCCTGTGTTCCTTGGTTCTTCGTTCGCATTTCTCGGCTCTATGGCTGCAGCGTTTGCAGGCGCGGTTTCTATGGCTGCAGGTTATGTAGGACTTATCATCGGTGCATTTTTTGCAGGACTTGTATATGTAGTTATCGCAATCATCGTTAAAATTGCAGGCGTTAACTGGATAAACAAGCTTATGCCGGCGGCAGTTATTGGCCCAACCGTTGCGATAATAGGTCTTTCGCTTGCGGGCAACGCTATAAGCGATCTTCAGAAGGGCGGTGTTTCTACCGCTAATCCGCTTATCTGCGTACTTGTTGGTATTATAACTCTCGTAATTGTTATCCTCTGCGCTACTTATGGCAAGAAGATGACTCGTCTTATCCCGTTTATTCTCGGTATCCTCGGCGGTTACGCTGTTGCAACTATTTTCACCGTTATCGGCGAATTCGCGGGTGTTGACGCGCTTAAGGTTATCGATTTTACAAAGATTACAGCTCTTTGGGCAGACGGCGTAAACCTTGGAACTTTCCTCACGCTCCCCGACTTCACGTTTGTTGAAGCATTAAAGGGTATCAAGGAAATCGACGGCGCGTACATCGCTACCCTTGCAGTTGCGTATCTCCCCGTTGCATTCGTTGTATTTGCAGAGCATATTGCAGACCACAAGAACATCTCCTCTATTATCGAAACCGATCTTCTCGAAGATCCCGGTCTGTCCCGCACGCTTCTCGGTGACGGTGTAGGCTCGATGGCAGGCGCATTCTTCGGCGGCTGTCCCAATACCACATATGGTGAGTCTGTTGGCTGCGTAGCTATCACCGGAAACGCTTCCATTTACACTATCCTTACCGCGTCAATTATGGCTATGCTTATCGCCTTCATCGCTCCTTTTGTTGCATTTGTTAACTCCATTCCTGCTTGTGTAATGGGCGGCGTTTGCATGGCTCTGTACGGGTTTATCGCAGTATCCGGTCTTAAAATGGTACAGAAGGTTGACCTCGAAAAGAATCGCAATCTCTTCGTTGTTTCCACCATACTCATCTCGGGCATCGGTGGACTTACCCTCACCTTCGGCAAGGTAACCATCACTTCTATCGCTTGTGCGCTTATCCTTGGTATTTTGGTAAACCTTTTAACTTCAAAAGCAAACAAAGAAGAAAAAGAAGAAGAAGTACTAGTTGAAGCTGAAGAATAATATATAACTTTAACCTATAAAGGTTAAAATAGGAGACATCAATGGAA
>JAZNLM010000079.1:0-10360 GCA_045579105.1 Candidatus Flemingiibacterium sp. | reverse complement strand
AATCACAAAGAGGACCGTCCCTTTATTCTGGGTCTTCCAACAGGTTCATCACCTCTTGGTGTTTACAAAAGACTTATCGAAATGAATAAGGCAGGCAAGGTTACTTTCAAAAATGTTGTTACATTCAATATGGATGAATATGTTGGACTTCCAAGAGAACATGACCAGAGTTACTGGTATTTTATGCACGACAATTTCTTTAACCACATTGATATTCCAAGTGAAAACATAAACATTCTAAACGGTATGGCAGACGATCTTGAAGCAGAATGTCAGCGTTATGAAGACAAAATCGCATCATACGGCGGAATTGACCTTTTCCTTGGCGGAAGCGGTGTTGACGGTCACATAGCATTTAACGAACCATTTACATCACTTACATCTCGCACAGGTGTTCGCGCCTTAACTCAGGATACACTTATTGTTAACTCAAGATTTTTTGATAATGATCCAAATAAAGTTCCAAAAACTGCTCTTTCAGTTGGTGTAGGCACTGTTTGTGATTCTAAAAAAGTTCTTCTCTTAATCAGCGGTCACAACAAGGCTCGTGCACTCCGTCACTGCGTTGAGGGTGGTGTTGACCACGCTTGGACAATAAGCGCACTTCAGATGCACAAGGACGGAATTATTGCTTGTGACGAGGCTGCTTGCGGCGAACTTAAGGTTGATACATACAAGTACTTCAAGGAAATCTACAAGAACGAAAAATAAATTTTGAAAATGTGAGGCGGATATCTTTTTTGGTCCCTCTTGCCAATTAAAAAACGCACCCACAAGGGTGCGTTTTTGTTAAAAATGCGGAGTGGTGATTATCATGGAACAGAGTATTTATAATGCTTACGTGCGCCTTTTAAAATGTGAACTAGTGCCGGCTATGGGCTGTACCGAACCTATCGCTGTTGCTTATGCAGCGGCATCTGCGGCGCACCAGATTGGAGTTTTGCCGGAAAAGGTTGATATATGTGTCAGCGCTAATATAATTAAAAATGTAAAGAGCGTAATTGTGCCAAACACCGGCGGCCTTCACGGTCTTGAAGCCGCGGCTGCGGCTGGTATTATTGCCGGTGATCCGGAGAGGGAACTGCTCGTTATCAGTGAGGTTACAGAGGCGCAACAGGCACAGATTGTCGAGTATTTACATAAAGCGGATTTCACAGTGCGAGAGTCGAAATCCGGCGCGCTTTTCGATATCGTTATCACCCTTTCGGGTGGCGGACACGAAGCGGCTTGCCGTATTGCAGAGGATCATACAAACATTGTCTGCATCAAGCGTGACGGCGAAATTATTTATATCCGCAATCCCGAAAAGATTGAGCCGGAAACTACGGCGTATAAAGAATTATTAAGTGTTGAACAAATCGTAGAATTTGCCGATACTTTAAATATTGCAGATGTAAAAGATATCTTCGATCGACAGATTGCTTGCAATATGGCTATAGCTGAGGAAGGTCTTAAAAATAGTTACGGCGCGCGTATCGGACAAGTTATATTAAAAACTCGAGAGAATGACGTGATTACACGTGCAAAAGCCTATGCGGCTGCGGCTTCGGATGCACGTATGGGCGGCTGCGAAAAGCCGGTTGTTATAAATTCAGGTTCGGGTAATCAGGGCATTACCGCATCTGTACCTGTGGTGATTTATGCCCGTGAGCTTGGCGCATCTGATGAACAACTTTACAGAGCACTCGCGGTATCAAATCTTGTAACACTTCACCTTAAGAGCGGTATCGGACCTCTCAGCGCTTACTGCGGTGTTATTAGTGCAGGATGTGGTGCGGCGGCGGGTATTACGTATTTGTACGGCGGCAAGTTCCGCGAGGTAGCGCACACGGTGGTCAATGCTATTGCAATAAATTCTGGCGTTATCTGCGACGGAGCGAAGGCAAGCTGTGCCGCCAAGATAGCTTCTGCGGTAGAAGCCGGTATTTTGGGTATGCAGATGTTTGGGCAGGGAAGTCAGTTCCTTGACGGTGACGGAATTGTGAGCAAGGGCGTGGAAAACACCATTCGCAACGTCAGCCGCCTTGCTGTTGACGGTATGCGCAAAACCGATGCTGAAATTATTAAAATTATGCTGTCGTGATTTTTACGGAAAAATTGATTTGAATTTTCTCTATGTATATAAAAGCCGCACCCAAACGGGTGCGGCTTTTTACGTTATTTTTTCTCGGTAGCTTCGCCTTTTAAATTCTTTTCTTTTTCTTCCGTACGAATTTCCCAATGGATGATAAATGCGAGTGCCGCGCGGATAGCGATTACAACGCCTAAAATCGCAAGCTCTTCAAGGTTATGAATGATAACGGTTTTAATAATCTCGGCGCCCATTTTAAACTCAAGCGCGAGGGATAATGCCTTGCCGAGGTCAATTACCACGTGGAACGGGTGCTTTCTTATCAAACACTGTATGAGGCGTACAAGCGCGCGGCAGGAGCCGATAATGATTATGAGAATACCGATAAGTTCAAGCGAGCTTGCCGCAATCTCTGCCAGAACGTACAGAATTTCTTTGTATTGAGCGATTACATTTTCCAGCATATATTATTTCTCCTCTCGGTCTTTTACATATTCATTCCAACCCGACGAAACGGTTTGTGCACCGTCCTCGCTTACCCACATAACTTCTGTTTCGGGGAGCTTTTCCACAAGCTCGAGGCCTTCTTCGAGTGTCAGGCAGAATAGGGCAGTGGAAAGAGCATCGCCGAAGCCGGAATTTTTGCACACTACAGAAACGGACAAAAATCCTTCTGCGGGCATTAGCGTATCAGGGTGAACAATGTGGTGGTATGCTTTTCCGTCAACGTAGTAAAGACGCTGATACGAGCCACTTGTTACCACGGACTCGCCGCTTATATCAAGATACGCAAGATATTCTTCGCCAAGCGGATTTTCAATGCCAACGGTCCACTTTTCGCCGTCCGGCTTACTTCCGATAGCGCGGATATTTCCGCCAATATTCAGTACATATCCGCTGATTCCGCGTTCTTCCAAGGAACGTGCGATACATTCCGTGGCATAGCCCTTTGCGACCGCGCCAACGTCGAGACTCATAAGTGGATCGGTCAGCGTAACGGTGCAGTTTTCCACGTCAATAGCCATTTTCGAGATGTCTGTATGCTTTGCGGCGGCTATTAGCTTTTCCATAGGCGGAAGGGAAGCCTCTGAAGGATTATCCATACCGAGAGACCGATAACTGTGCCACAGCGATAGTACGCTTCCCATTGCAATGTTCACTATGCCGCCGGTCAGATTATACATCTCCACACCGTACAAAAGCATATCAATAATACGCTTGTCCACGGTTACAGTGCGGTGAGCGCCGTCAACAAGTTCGTTTACGGTGCAAAGATTTTCCAAATCCTCAAAGCGGTGATAAATGGTGTAAAGACGATGATATTCGGCGAGTTGTTTCAAAATATCGTTAGCGACTGCATCAAACTCCTCTTTTGTGCTTTCGTAACCGATAATAGTGGTCACGGTGTCGAAATAATCCATAGAATATGTGGAATATTTTGTTTTCTTCGGCGGCATTGCGCACGAGGAAAGTGTGGTGCAAAAAATCAGACAAACTGCGAGTAAGGCGCAGTAAATTTGTTGTTTCATAAGCATAAATTAGGACAAAAAAAGGAGAGAACTCTCCTTTTTTTGCATTTCTATTTTTTTGTTGTTTTAATTACTTGGAAGCTGCCTTTACGAAACCAGATACGTAAACGGTGCAACCTGCAGCCTGAAGGTCGGCAACGCCCTTACCGTCCTCACCCATGAGACCTGCAACATCAGAAGCTGTCTTGCCAATGCAAGCGGCATCAAAAGCGTCAGCCTGCTCGAACCATTCCTTCGCGGAACCGCCCCAAGCCACCATGCCGTAGTTGGTGCCCTGTTCTCTCTTGGAAGCAATAGCCTTGGTGGTGTCGAGAGTGGATACGCCGGTCATATCGAAGGTGAAGGTCACTTCTACGCAGTCACTGGAAGCTGCAAGGATCTTGCCGTCAGCGTCGGTAGCAGAGGCAAATGCATATACAGCGACCTTGTTGCTGCCGTCCTTTTCTTCGGTAGCGTCAGTGCAAGTCTGCTCGGTTGCCATAGTTACCTTGAGAGTAGCATCAGCGCTAACCTCTACGGTTGCAGCAGCGTATGCTTTCTCGATAGCACCAACAAACTCGTTAATCATAATGGTGCAGCCTGCGTTGATAACTTCTTCAGTGCCCTTGTTAGCATCGGTAACGAGAGCCTTAACTTCGTTGAGGGTCTTACCTGCAACGAGTGCTTCAAAAGCATCAGCCTGCTCAAACCACTCCTTGGTAGCGCCGCCGTAAGCAACCATATTGTAGTCAGCGCCCATCTCGTACTTGGTCTTGAATTCGCCGTTTGCAACAGCCTTGCCGTCGGCGGTGAATTTAACGGTGTTGCTTGCGGTGTCAAGTGCGCATGCAACGATCTTGCCGTCAGCGTCAACAGTAACAGCAGCAACGGTTACGTCGAGCTTACCGGAACCGTCCTTGTCCTCGGTTGCATCAGCAGTAGTGGGGGTGCTGGTGTAAACGCCTGCACCAAACTTAACAGTTGCGGCAGCATTGTTGCCGCAGCCTACTAACATGGTAGGAACTATCATGAGAAGGCAGAGTGCGAGAGCTAAAATCTTCTTCATAAATGAAATCTCCTAAAAATAATTTTATTTTGTTTCTTGAACTAACTAAATTTGCCAATGAGATTATAGCATAAGCTTGCCGTTTTGTCAATACAAAACGTATGCTTTCTGTATATAACGGCATATGGCGTTAATAACGATAAAGCAAAACAGCAAATTTTGGACGGTTTATACTATCAGTTGCCGCCCACGAGTACCCTTACAGCTTCAAATGCACGTTCAATTGCCTGCTTATAGCCGTTAGTCGTCAGGGTAGCACCGCTGATAGCGTCAATCTCGGTGTAATTATCTTCCGTCTTTCCGTCAAACTGACTGTAGAAGCTTTCGTCCGCACACGCATCGCCGAGGCCGTCTGTTTCTGCCTCTGAAACGGTGAGGCAGTCAATAATCTTGCCGTCAACTGTAATAGATACGCGTACGATTATATACTCTCCGGATGCGGGATGATACTCGTCGCCGCCCTTGATGCCGTAGCCGGCGCCCTTGGTTTCAACTATAAAGTTGCCCGTGGAAGTTTTCTTTGCTGATATAACGGTTTTGGTAAGATCGGGATAAGCAGAAAGGTCGATTTCTTCAATTGTGGTGGACTGAATAAGCGCAACCGCATCGGTAATAGCAGATGTGTTCTCTACGCCTTCGGTAATAACGGTGCCGTCGTTCTTCACGCCGATGAACGCCTCACCAATTACGAAAACGTAACCTTCGCCGTTTGCAGCTTCATAAATAGTGTCAACGCCATCTATAGCATCTACTAGGAACAGTTTCTCAAACGTGTCGCCAAGAGGCAGTGCAGCCGCAAGATTATCCGCCAGAATTTCCTCTTCGGTGCGGATGTCTACAGAACCGCCGCCGAGAATGATTCCGGCATTTAGTGCATCCTTAATAGCGCCTTTGTACGCTCCGGTCGTTTTTGTTGCGCCGCCGATGGTATCAACAGTATCTACCGCAGAGGCATCTTTATTAACGAAATTTTCACCGTAGGTCTTTTCCTTTCCGAGCGTTTCGTTGGAAGAAAGGCAAACCGAACCGGTTATAACACCATCTGTAGCAACGCCGCACATTATTACCATGTCAGAGCCGTAACCCGCGGTAATAAGCTTCACAACATGTCCCATACCGGAAGTTTCACGGTATACCTCAGATACCGTAGCGGGAAGAGTGTAAGCAGTGATGTCAACCGCTTCAAATCCGGTACCTTCGGGCATTACTTCAAGCAGTGCTGCATTGGCAGATTCGTTTTGGTTTTGCAAGATAATGGGTGCTGTGAAAGAGTTAACCACTGCTAAAAGCAGCGCAACAACCATGCAGATGCCAATAAACACACAAAGGCTTTTGATACTATGCTTCATTTGTTGTTATCCTCCAAAATACAGATATCGTATTGTTTCATCGGGGGCGTTGTCACTGTCGCAACAATTACCCATCTTACAAAAATTATACCGCACACAATACATATTGTCAAGTGTGAATTTACATATACATAATTGTACAGATAAAACCAATTTTTTTAACGAGCAATTTTGTCGAAAATCTTGACTTGTGACAGAGGGGTGGTGTATAATTTAAATGTACTTCACTTTGCTTGTGCAAAATATTCTTTAGAGGTGAATTTTTATGAAATACTGTGGAAATTGTGGAACTGCGCTTGCCGACGACGCTAACGCTTGCTCAAATTGCGGAACATTTACAAACACGTATGCGCAGGGCACCAAAACGGCGCAGGCTCCCGTTGTAGCGTCTGTTCCCAAAGAGTCGGGAATAGTTACTGCTGTCAAGGTACTTTTAATACTTGCCACCGTTGCCCAGGGGTGCCTGCTTATTCCGCTTGCATGGTGCATTCCCATGGCGGTGAGCTATTTCAATTCAATTAAGGAGAACCGTCCCGTGAGTTTGGCACTTAAGATCTGCACATTGATTTTTGTCAGCCAAATAGCAGGAATACTTATGCTTTGCGACCAAGAGCATTAAAGCAAATATTCGGAGTCCTAAAAGCCGCAAAAGTTGCGGCTTTTTTTGTTCAAATTGCAAAATCAGTAAAATACATTAAATTACTCTTGACTAATTGATGAGGATGTGCTATAATATAGTAGAGTTACCATACCTATGAGAATGCACCACGATTATGTAAAAGAATTGGGGTTGCATCGCGGAATGATGTAAAATAAACTCCCTTGAACTTTAGGAGGAATAGTATGAAGAAATTAACTTACGGTGCTGTAAACATATTACTTGCCGCGGTTTTAGCGCTCCCCATTGCCGCTTCTCCAACTGTAACGGATAATGCCGCCACCGAAAGCAGCTTTGTTGAAGTTACAGTGGAAAATATATCTGCGTACGCGTCGGGCACCACTATCGCCTCGGGCACTTTTACTACCGGCGTTAACTGGGCGGTATATGACGATGGCACGCTTGCGATTTCAGGCTCTGGCGCTATTCCGGATTTTGCTGATGTTGCAAATGTTCCGTGGTACGCTAATATCGACGATATAACTTCAATTATTGTGGGAGAAGGAGTTACATCTGTCGGTGTTGGTGTTTTTCGTAATCTCGAAAATGCCGTTACTGCTGTGCTTCCTGCATCACTCAAGACAATAGGTGCCTTTGCATTCACCAACTGCGTAGAGCTTAGGTCTGTTGATATCAAGTCCGGTGTTACTACCATCGGTAACAATGCATTCGACTTTTGCCGTAAACTTGAGAGTATAGTTATCCCGGAGAGCGTTACTACGATTGGTATGTACGCCTTCTATAAGTGTACCTCACTTGAGAGCGCAGAGCTCCCGAGCAACATGACCAGCATTCCGATGGGTCTTTTCGAAAATTGCTACATGTTGAAGAATATTGACTGGCCGGAAAATGTTGTTTCCATCGGCGAATCTGCGTTTGCAGGCTGTTGCTCGCTTAACTACGTAAATGTTCCTAATACTGTTACGTCTGTCGGGGCAAAAGCATTTGCGGGTTGTGAATGGCTCTACACACTTTCTATGGATTCGAATGTTACCGAGATCGGTGCGAATATAATTGATCTTTCGCCTTACGCACTCTTGGTTGTACGCAAAGACTCTGTAGCACATACATATGCTAAAGATAATTCTATTAAGTATGAGTATTTCTATGCTCCTTACGTAATCGCAAGTGGCATATGCGGTGACAACCTTAGTTGGGAACTTTACGATACAGGTGATATGTATATTACCGGTACAGGTGCTATGACCGATTCGTGGACGGTTACCCAACATGCAACTTGGTATGAACATCGCGACAATATAAAAAATGTATATATCGAGTCCGGTATAACATCGATAGGTTCATATGCATTCTATAATTGTAAGAACATAGTAAAAGTTGATGTTCCTTCAACTGTTAAGACACTCGGTGCTTACGCATTCGCTTACTGTGAAAAGCTTAAAGACATCGTTGTTCCTAGTGCGGTGACAGTATTTAACGATGGTGTTTTCTACAACTGTAAGAATATAGAAACCCTTAATCCTTCTTCGAACACTACATCTGTTGGTGCATACGCATTCGCAGGTTGCGAAAAGCTTACAAGCTTTGACCTTGGAAGCAAGGTGAAGTCCATTGGTGCTTACGCATTCTACAACTGCAAGAGCATCAAGACCATTGATATATCATATAGTTCCGGTTGGATTGACTACAGCTCTCCTTCTATAGGTAATTATGCGTTTGTCAACTGTACTTCGCTTGAAAAATTCACCGTAAGTTCAGATAATAAGGCATACAAAACAGATGCAAGCGGTGCGCTTTTGAACAGAACTGGTAAGACGCTTATTGCTTATCCTGCAGGAAATCCGAGCACATCTTACACGATCGGAAGTTCTGTAACTACTATAAATCCGTTTGCATTTGCAAATGCGGATAATCTTGAAGCTGTTACTATTTCCTCTAGTGTAACTACTATCGGTGCGTACGCTTTCTTTGAGTGTGACAATCTCTTCGCTATTGAAATTCCCTCGAACGTTACATCAATAGGCGATATGGCATTCTACGGCTGCCGTATGATGGATATGGCTGTCGTAAACTCCACCAATGTTACCTTTGGCGCGGATGCGTTCTATCATACCAACGAGTACTTCGCAATCTATGGTATGAATAATTCTACTGCTGAAGCATATGCAAAGAACAATCTTTATTCATTTATTTCGCTTTCTCCTACAGATACTGAACTTGTTGATGGTATAGGTAAATGGACTGGCGGCAAAGAAGTTGCTGTTGCTACCAACGATTACTTACACTTCGGTATAAGATTTACTAACAGTGTACGGGATACAATCAAGTTGGTAGACTCCTATGAAGTTGGAACTACATACAAGCTCACGTTTAAGTATAGAAATAATGATCTCAATGTGTCGACGATGAGAATGTACATAGATGGAGTAAATGCAGAGGGCGGATACGTTCAACTTGATCCTAATCTTGCGGACGTTATTGGTACTGCTTGGAGAACGGCTGAATACACGTTTACACCCGAGTCGGCAGGCAACGGCGAACTCTTCTTTAACGGTGAAGGTCGTCTTTCTATAGCAAGTTTCGATTTTGACGATATTGTCGTCAGCATTGTTGAGCCTGTTCAGGGTTCGAAATACTCGGCAGGAGAGGTAGTATTCTCCACGAATGAGGAAGATGCCTATAAGCCGTATTACGTTGATCTGAAATACGTTACTACAACGGGTTCGGTACATAGTGAGGTTACAGAATATATCAAGTCTGCCGCAGACGGTGAAACCGAGGGTGGAAATCTCGTATATGAGATGTTTGATCCTATACCGCTTAAGGCAGGAAATGTATCGATAAGTGCTAAGTTCCGCGTTTCCAACTCTTATACGACCAGAGTTCTTACGGAAATAAGGGATACTCTTAACTATACTTATAAGGACTACAATGGCGCGGACATTGTTGCTACTATCTATTTGGATAACGGTGAATATATCACCGCTCAGGTAAGCAATGATGCTGCAAATACATTGGATATTGTACCGTATGTTTGGACTGAACTTACCTTCCCGTTCACCCTTAGTGCGGATGCGGGAATTGAAAAGATTGAGTTCAATGCAACGGGTTATGACATTGTCGAAGACGGAACTGTAGTCAAGATGTTGGAGTACACACCGTATGAGTTTGATTCTGCAATATACACAGTAGAAGATGTTCAAACTACTGCAACCAGTGAACCGTTCGATGTTTACGGAATTACAGTATCCGGCATGCTTTCGGGCGAAGTAATCGAGCACGTTTTTGAAGATCCGGTTATTGAAAATCTTGTTGGCGGCGGTTGTCTTGAAGCGGCAGCTTATGACGAGGTTGTTTATTGTGCTGTATGCGGCAGAGAACTTTCTCGCAAGTCGGTTATCATTGAGGCATCCGGTCACGTGTTCGTAGATGGCGTATGTAATGTATGCGGTGAAAAGGATAAGACCGGCTCTGAGATTATAGAGAATTTTGAAACTAATAATCTTATAAACAAAACGAACAAAAAGGCAACAGTTACTGCACCTGCCGACGGTTGGATAGTCGGGGAGAACACGTTTAGCGTATCTTGCGATAGTGTATGCCGAGTATACGTTTCGCACGACGGCGGCGTGACTTACGAGCGACTCACCGCAACTGCTAACGCAAACGGTGGTTACGACTTTACAGTAACACTTACAGCGGAATCTAAAATTGTGATAAGACTCTTCGCTGATTTGAACGGTGATG
>JAZNLM010000078.1:0-2400 GCA_045579105.1 Candidatus Flemingiibacterium sp. | reverse complement strand
GAAGTAAACGTGTATGCTGCAAGTGTAATAGTGGTGATTTCATGATGATGAAACGTTCTGTTCCAATACACCATAAAGAATATCATCAATGCAAGCGCCAGGTTCATAATCAGGAATACAATGCCGCAAGCACGGTATTTTATAAGCTCATCCAGCATTTTTTCTCCCGGCTTATGCTTACTTGTATGGCGCACCAAGAAGAACCGCATAACGGCAAGAGATATATAATATCCTGCCAGAGAGTAGAACCAAAAGGTGTGATGCCCAAATCCCATACCGAGTTGCAATAATGCGTACGCGGTATTATAGATAAGCGTTCCGTAAAGAGATATGTTTACCCGCAGTCTTGTGTCGTCCTGCCAGATTCTCGCATACTTGTTTTCATTCTTGAACGTTTTGAAAAACTTGATCAAATACGGTATCTTGAAGCACCATACCGTTAATGTATAGGCAGAGAGCACATACGAAATAATTGCCGCAACCGATTCCGTTCCCAAAAACACCATCGAATACACGAGGAATACGGTGGCAATAGGAACGAGAATAATCATAATGGCAATATGGGGAAACAGTAAAGCTTTCCCAAGCTTCTTCCAGTCCATATCATATCCTCCGTATCCTGACGGTAAAAGTAGAACCTTTGCCTACGGCACTTTCTACACCGATTTCGCCCTGCATAATATCAATCACTCTTTTGACAAGCGCAAGTCCCAAGCCGTTGCCCTGAACAGAATGGGAGGTATCGCCTTGATAGAATTTTTCAAATATGTGTGCGCCAACCTCCGGTGTCATACCGCATCCGGTATCAGTTACTTTTACAATGGCGTGATGGTCTGTTGCGGTAAGAGATACCGTTACCGTACCGCCGGGCGGTGTGAACTTAAAGGCATTAGAGAACAGGTTGTTCCAAACGTGACTGAGCAACTCGGCATCCGCTTTTACGTTAACATCCTCTGCGATATCCGTTTCAATTTCAATATTTGCTTTTTCCCATACGTTTTCGTACTGCAAGAGGCACTCGCAAATCTGCTCACCCAAATCAAATTCCGAAACCTGCGGATAGATCTGTTGGTTCTCCAAACGATTGAGTTTTAAAATATTTGTCATCATATCCGCCATTCGACGAGAGCCGTCAGTTATACCTTTGGCATATTCGATCCGTTTTTCATCACTCAAATCAGTTGCCTGCAGGAGTGTTCCGTAGTTTTGCATAACAGCAAGAGGCGTTTTCATTTCGTGGGATACGTTGGCGATAAAATCGGTACGCAAGGTTTCCACACTCGAAAGTTCCTCTGCCATTTGATTGATTGCCATAGCAATCTGGTTAAATCCCTCCATACCGGAATTCTGCATAGGTTTAATACGAACAGAAAAATCACCGGACATAATCTTTTCGGTTGCTTCTGTGATGATTTTGGTTGGACGCTCAACCATTATTTTGCGGCGAATGTAATCCGCCGATTTGAAAAGAAATGTGATTAAAACCACGTTCCAAAAGGTCACCTTTGCGGCAGTGCCAACATTGTCGGGTGTAATTGTGAGATCCATCGTATCGGAAAGGATACTCACGAACAGCATCATACAGCAGGACACGATGAATCCCACTGTTAAGAAGAACAACAAAAAGCTACTGACCGATCCTAATATACTTTTGAATGTCAGCTTCTTCACTTGATCACCGCCTTGTAGCCAAGTCCGTGAACGGTCTTTATTTCAAAATCCTCACAGTCGGACAGTTTGGAACGGAGCTTTGTCATATATACGTCTACGGCTCTCGGTGCAGTATCACTGTCCGCATCCCAAAACTCATCCATCAGCTGCATTCTTGTGAAAGTCTTCTTGGGATAACTGAGTAGTTTATAAAGAATACTGAACTCTCGGTTGGTAAGAGAGATTTCTTCGTCACCCAAGTATGCGGTATGCTCGTCGGCATCCATTTGAAAACTGCCGATTTCAAGCTTGCGGCTTGATGCGATCCTGGCACGGCGAAGAAGTGCGCCGATACGTAAAAACAGCTCGTCAAGGTCGATGGGCTTTACCATATAATCGTCCACGCCGATACGGAAGCCTCTTTGCTTTGATGCAATGTCGTCGCGGGCGGTCATAAAGAGAATCGGGATATCCTCGTTCAGCGCACGGACGTTACGTGCAAATTCAAAACCGTCAACTCCCGGCATCATAATATCGGATATGATGAGGTCAAACATATTATCATACATAGCATCGTAAGCATCATTTGCGTTAAGACAACCGGTGGCCTCATATCCGCTGTGATTCAAAAACGAACAGACCGTCTTATTCAGTTCCTTATCATCTTCAACAACTAATATCTTAAACATGAGCGTACCTCCGCAAATTACTATAATCTATTATACAGTATAACATCCAAATGTTAAAGTT
>JAZNLM010000077.1:0-2555 GCA_045579105.1 Candidatus Flemingiibacterium sp. | reverse complement strand
TGCGTTTATTGGAGTTTTCGATGTTTTCCATACGCTTTGCCTCAAGTGTCGGCAAGGTCGGAACGGCATTGTCACTGTGGAGTATTTCGATAGAATCTGCAAGGTCCGCCAAGGTGAGTACGTCTTTTTTCGCAAGCGGATGATCCTTTGACATCAGCGCTACGTATTTAAACTGCCACAAAAGCTCACTTTTAAGCTCTTTCTCGCGGAGCAGATGCAAGAAATATTTTTCAAAAACGTCGCGGCAGCGGATTATCGCGAGATTATAGTTGGATTGAACTATGTTAGATATAGCCTCAACGGAGTTTGTTTCCTTGTAATATATTTCTATCTCTTTGTCCATATCGAGGCGTTTGACGAAATTCGTGAAACCGTACGCCATATAGCTTCCTCGAGGAATTGAAATGCTGAACGTCTGCTTTTCGTCTGCGGTTTTGTTGTATATGGATTCAAGCTCGTCAATCTGCGCAAGGATGCGCTTGGCGTAAACGAGAAACTCCTCACCCTTCTGAGTGGTTATTATACCCTTTGAGGTACGCTTGAAGATGGTGATGCCGAGGTTTTCTTCAAGCTCGCGGATCGCCTTGCTTAAATTGGGCTGTCCCATGAAGAGATTTTCTGCGGCTTGCGTGATAGAACCTGTTTTAGACACCTCGACGGCGTACTTTAAATGCATGATGTTCATAGAGAAATACCGTTTCCTTTTTGATTATTTAGAAAAGTAACTCTTGATAGCCTCTGTTATATATAAGGAAGCTTTACCGTCGCCGTAAGGATTTTTTGCTGATGCCATACGGTCGAATTCCGATTTGTCGGAAAGAAGCGTTTCCGCTTCTGCGACTACTCGCTCGAAATCTGTGCCGATAACCTTTACGGTGCCTGCCTCTGCAGCTTCGGGACGCTCGGTTTCCGTGCGCAGAACTAGTACAGGCTTGTGGAACGATGGTGCTTCTTCCTGAATACCGCCCGAATCGGACATTATAAAATAGGATTTGGAGAGAAGATTGTGCATATCTGCAACGTCCACAGGATCGGTGAGGATGATGCGCGGATGATTGCCGAGAAGAGGGAATACCACGTTGCGGACTGCGGGGCTTAAATGTACGGGATAAACGAATTTAAGCTCGGGGTGGCGATTTGACAGCTCGAGTATCGCTCGGCAGATATTTTCGATGCCGCCATTCTGATTTTCTCTGCGGTGTGCCGTTACGGTGATTATCTTTTCGTTCTCAAAGTCGATATCACGAAGATTTTCGTTTTCGAAAACATAATCGGGCTTTACAGTATATTGGAACGCATCGAGCGCGGTGTTTCCCGTGACGTATACATTTTTAGTTACATTTTCGCGTTCGAGCTGTAAACGGTTAAGCTCGGTGGGCGCGAAATGCATCGTCGCAATCTTTGTGGTAAGATTACGGTTTATCTCCTCTGGGAATGGAGAGTATATATCGTAAGTGCGAAGGCCTGCCTCTACATGGCCGACGGGTATCTGCGCGTAAAATGCCGCGAGTGCCGCCGCGAAGCTTGTCGTGGTGTCGCCGTGAACGAGCACTATATCGGGAGCCGCTTCTTTCATAACGCCCTCAAGACCGATGATAACGTCGGCGGTGATGCCTGTGAGGGTTTGTCCTTTCTTCATTATATTAAGGTCGTAATCGGGCTTTACGCCGAAGAAGTCAAGCGCGTCATCGAGCATCTCGCGATGCTGTGCGGTAACGCATACGATGCTTTTTATCGCGCTGTCAGCCTCAAGTGCCTTTACAAGCGGACACATCTTAATTGCTTCGGGGCGTGTGCCGAAGACGGACATTACCTTTATCATAGTAAGTTCTCCTCAAATGTTGTGTATTATGAATTTGACGTACCTTTTATTTGGCTTTCCAAATCGGCCATAACGTCAGCGTACGCGATATTGAAAAGTTCCATTGCGCGTTCCTGCTGATTGGTCAAATCGAGATATGCAAAGAGTGCTTCCATTCCCGTCGCGCGTCTGTATTCGCGAGCGGATGCGCTTCTTGGTATCGCGATACCATTCGCGTTACGGCCGCGCTTGTAGACGTATTCCTCGTCCTCGGTAAGAATGGGCAGAATTTTGTCCATGCCCGCACTTTGTGCCGTGGCGCGTACGAAGTTGAGTGCCAGATGGGACAGTGTGCCACCGTTTGCCACCCCGAGAGAAATGAGATACTTGCGTACGAGCACTTCAAGCACGGCATCGCCGAGATAGGCAAGCGTTGCGCCATTCATAAGATTTATATCCATAAATTGTCACTTTCGAGTAAATTCAATATAATCATCAATATTATAACACAAATTTGATGTATAATCAAGATGTTGGGTGAAAATACTTATTAAGGGAGCAGGTGAAGAAAAAATAAAAAAATTTCAAAAAACCACTTGACAAACAAAATACACTGTGATATACTAATAAAGCTGTCCGGAAGAGAGTATTTAGAAAAAGCGAGAAAAAAGTTTTAGAAAAGTACTTGACAAAGAGGACGAGCTGTGGTATAATGGTTAAGTCGCTGCGAAGAGCAAAGACGAAAGCAGACACA
>JAZNLM010000076.1:0-14924 GCA_045579105.1 Candidatus Flemingiibacterium sp. | reverse complement strand
TCGAGCATAGCCTCGTAAAGACCTGTGCCGTCGTTTGGCTTCGGGCAAAAGTCCGGATTGTGGAACTGATAAATGTCTATGTAGTCGGTTTTGAGAAGCGAAAGGCTTGTATTTAAGTCTTTCCAAAAATCCTCGACGCTTGTCGCCATAGTTTTAGTCGATATTATGATATTTTCTCTCACATCGGCAAGCGCTTTGCCGATTTTTTCCTCGCTGTCGGTGTAAAAACGCGCGGTGTCAAAATAGTTTATACCACCGTCGTATGCCTTTCTGAGTATTTTGCAGGCCTTGTCCATTCCGACGCGCTGTACGGGCAGTGCGCCGAAGCCGTTTTTGCTTACTGTAAGGTTTGTTCGTCCGAGGCGAATTGTATCCATAATTTTAGTTCCTTTTCAAGCGAAATATTATAAAATCAGTGTATCATAAGAGTAAAAAAATGTCAAGGAAAATCGTCGCAGCTTGTCTTTTTTACTTGACGAAAGTTGAGATTTGTGGTATGCTTGTTACGATATTTGCAAAAATGTTTGATTTTGTCATTTTATAAATATAATAAAAATAAATAAGGAGCTACTCTCAATGAATAAGACTTTTAATAAAGCTAAAGCTTTTATATACCGTAATGCACGACCTCTTGATTTGGCTCGCTTTCAGTATCATTTTGAAGGCGGCAGTAAAGAAACCGTACTAAACGTTTTGACATATTACCAAAACGAGGACGGCGGGTTTGGGCACGCTGTTGAAGCAGACTGCTGGAATCCGAATTCTACACCGCTACATTCTAACACTGCAAGTGAAATCATACGTGAAATAGACTGGAAAGACAATAACCACCCTGTTATTCAAGGACTTTTGAGGTGGTATGCAAGCGGTGAACATTTCAACGGCAAATCTTGGGATATAACCGTAAAAAGCAACAATGATTACCCACACGCGCCTTGGTGGCATACGGATAGCATCAGCAGTTGTCATACCGATTATAATGGAACTGCTCAAATAGCCGGCTTTATCGCACGGTATGCCGATAAAGAAAGTGATCTTTTTAGACTTGGTGTGCGTATTGCAAATGAAGCCATAGAAGCACTTTCGCCGGATGAGATAAGAGATATGCATACTTGCGTATGTTATATGAGAATGGCGGAGCTTTTTGAAAAGGGAAATGCGGAAAATTATATTCCTTTAGAGGAACTGAAAAGAAAATTACACAAGTCTATAAATAAGCTTATTGTTACCGACACCTCAAAATGGAGCAGCTATGTATGTCAGCCTTCCTGTTTCATTCATTCGAAAGATAGCGAATATTATCTCGATAACAAAGAAATTGCGGATTATGAGTGTGAATATATTATAAATACCCAACTTGCAGACGGCTCTTGGAACATCGGTTGGACTTGGGGCGGTAATTATCCTGATGAATGGGCAATAAGCAAGAATTGGTGGAAGAGTCAATGGATTATTCAAAACCTGCTTTATTTAAAGGGCTTTGGGCTGTTGTGATTTGTTTATAACGAGGAACTTTATGAAAAAAAGATTACGTATGCCCTGGTATATGCTGCCCGTGATATTCTCACTTGCGTGGCCGACTATGCTCGAGCAGCTTATGCAGACTGCCGTGCAGTATATAGACGTAGCGATGGTCGGAAGCCTCGGCACAGAGGCTACTGCCGCAGTAGGCTCAACGACAACGGTGAACTGGCTTATCGGAAGTACGATATCCGCGCTGTCGGTCGGATTTTTAGCCTTTATCTCGCAGGCACAGGGCGCAGGAAGATATAACGATACCAAAAAAGCATCGGCACAGGCAGTCCTTGCCGTGCTTGTTATGGGAATATTTTTCACAGTGGTAACGCTTTCGCTCAGCGGTGTTATCCCGACGTGGATGCGGGTAGATAAGCCGATAAGAAAGCTCGCTTCGCAGTATTTCTTTATTTTATATACCCCGATGCTTGCCCGTGCGGCAACGATAATTTTCGGTACGATACTGCGCGCGGTAGGCGACACGAAAACTCCGATGCTTGTCGGAATAATTGTAAATATAGTGAACGTCGTGCTCAATTTCTTCCTCATATATCCCACACGTACGGTAAAAATATTCTCACACGAGATACTTGTGTACGGCGCGGGCAAGGAGGTAGTCGGCGCGGCACTTGCAAGTGCGATAGCCTTTCTTGTGGGCGGCGTTTGCCTGACAGTAGCATTTTTCAGAAACAAAAAGGTATCCCCGAAGGGATTTTCGATAAAGCCCGACATTGCGATACTAAGACCCTGTCTTAGAGTAGCATTTCCGAACGCTCTTCAGCGTTTTGGCACGTCGCTCGGCTACGTTGCCTTTGCTTCAATGGTAAATTCTCTCGGAGATATAGCAACAGCGGCGCACGCTATCGCAAATACCGTCGAATCTGCCTTTTATATCCCCGGCTACGGTATGCAGACCGCGGCGGCAACTCTTGCAGGAAACGCGGTAGGCGCAAACGATGCTAAAAAAATGCGCGATCTCTCTAAAATGTGCCTCTTTATCGAGGTAACACTTATGATAGCTTCGGGAACGCTTCTCTTTATTTTCGCTCCGAATATGATGAGTCTTTTCTCCAAAGATGCCAAGGTTATAGCGCTCGGCGCGACGGTACTAAAAATGGTTGCACTTTCCGAGCCCTTCTACGGCGTTTCTATCATAATCGAGGGAATGCTTCAGGGAATGGGCAAGACACTGATGCCATTTATCTGCAACATAATAGGAATGTGGGCGATAAGAATAGTCGGCACGTTTATCTGCACTCAGATGCTCGGTATGGGACTCGTTTCGGCGTGGGCGTGTATGATCCTTCACAATATGCTGCTCTTTACTATGTTTGCCGCCTATTATATCTCGGGCAGATGGAATCCGCTGAGGGTGAAAAAAGAGCCTGAGTGTGTTTTAGATGAAAACTGATTTTATAACGATGAAAACACCCCGACAGATTGCGAAATTTGTCGGGGTGATTAAATTGTGATTATAATTATTCTTTTATTGAGAAGGCTCGGAAAAAACTCAGGACAAAAGCAATAGGAAAGGTTAAAATCGCCACAATTTCGGATACAAGAACAAAAATATATGTTGGGTATGAGACCTCTGTCCACTGTCCGTGACTTACCAAATAATAATGACCTGCTTGATATAATTCATAATCGTTTGCCGCATCATGGAATGCGCTTCCTCCTAATAAAATTACGGAAATAATGAAAATTTGGAAGGGAATAAACAGTAAACAAATCAACAAGTCACGGATGTTTTTAGTTTTAATGGTGTCGATAATAGCTTTGATAAAGGGGAATAAAATTAGAGCAGAAACCAAATATTCGAAATACATAAATACATCTCCCTTTTTGTGATTTGCAATCTTATTATAACACAAAATCGGCAGAGAAGCAATATCTCTGCCGAAATTTGTAAACATTTTTATGAGAAGTATGTTAAAACAGGATTTTTTGTATAAATTATTTTTTCATTAAAGCATTTATCTCTTCCGCATATCTCACCGTCTCCATAGCGTCTGCGGCATATTTGTCCGCACCGATACGCTCGGCATATTCGCGCGTAAGTACAGCACCGCCGACAACTACCTTGCAAGAGGGTGCGTGAGCGCGAAGCTGCTTTATCGTTTCTTCCATAGCGGGAACTGTCGTGGTCATAAGCGCGCTGAGTCCGACGAGCGGAGCGTGAAGCTCTACTGCCCTTGCGACGATCTCCTCGGGTGAAACGTCGCGTCCGAGGTCAACAACGTCAAAGCCGTAATTTTCAAGAAGAAGCTTTACGATATTTTTGCCGATGTCGTGAATATCGCCCTTGACTGTCGCGATAATAAAGGTACATTTGTCGGCTGATTTTTCGCTCGGCATACTTGCTTTTATGCACTCAAATGCCGCTTTTGCCGCCTCCGCGCTCATAAGAAGCTGCGGAAGGTATATTTTTTTCTCCTCAAATCCGACACCGACCGTGTTGAGCGCAGGGATTATTTCCTCCTGCACGATATTCATCGGCGGGGTGGTCTTCAGCAGTTCAGAGGTGATGCTCGACGCGCGGTCTTTAAGTCCCTTTATAACCGCCCCTTGAAGCTCGGAGCGGAACTCTTCGGGATTTTTGTTGCTCGGAGCCTTCACGCTTTGAGCAGTATCTGCTTTTGCGGGAAGATTCTCGGCAAATGAGATGTAATTTGCGCAGTTTTCGTCCCTTCCTGCAAGAGCGAGAAAAGCGTAGTAAGACTTCATCATCTCGGTCGAATATGGGTTCATAATAGCGGCAGAAAGTCCGTTTTGAAGGGCGAGAGTGAAGAAGGTGCTCGTTATTATCTCTCTTTCGGGAAGTCCGAATGAAACGTTTGACACTCCGAGAGAGGTATGACAGCCCGTAACCTCACTTATAAGCCTTACGGCACGCAGAGTTTCAGTTGCGGCGCTTGTATCGGCGCTGATTGTAAGCGCAAGAGGGTCGAAAATGATGTCTTTTTTGTCAATTCCGTATTTTTCCGCCTCTTTTATTATATTTTCGGCAATCTTCAGTCTGCCCTCGGCTGACGCGGGAATACCGCTCTCGTCAAGCGTGAGCGCAACTATAAGACCGCCGTACTTTTTCGCAAGCGGAAAGAGAGCTTCCATACTCTCCTTTTTACCGCTCACCGAATTTATCATCGCCTTTCCGTTGTAACGGCGCAGAGCCTTTTCCATAGCGACCGTATCCGAGGTGTCTATCTGCAAGGGAAGATCGATTACCGCCTGAAGCTCGCAAATTGCCTTGGTAAGCATTTTTGCCTCGTCTATCTCAGGCAGACCGACGTTCACGTCAAGGATCTGCACACCCGCTTCCTGCTGCGAAATACCTTCTTTTAAAATGTAGTCAATATCGTTTGCTCTGAGTGCTTCCTTGAAGCGCTTTTTGCCTGTCGGGTTTATTCTTTCTCCGATAAGTACGGGATTTTCTCCGAATATAACCGCGTGAGTATATGATGAAACACAGGTGATATTTTTCTTTGTTACAGCCTTCGGAGCAATGCTTTTCGAGCCTTGAACGAGCGTTGAAATCTGGCTCGGTGTAGTGCCGCAGCAGCCGCCTGCAATTCTCACGCCCTCGCGTATAAGCTCGGACACCTCGAGGGTAAATTCGGCGGGGGTTGCGTCATAAATAGTCACTCCGTTTTCCGCTCTCGGCAGACCTGCGTTCGGCTTTAATATGACGGGCAGGGAAGAGTATTCAAGATATTCCCTCACAACTCCCGAAAGAGCCTTCGGTCCGAGCGAGCAGTTTACACCGATAGCGTCTGCTCCCATGCCCTCAAGAAGCGATACCATGGCGGCAGGTGATGCGCCTGTCATAAGCTTGCCGTCCTCACCGTAAGCGTTTGAAACAAAGACGGGCAGAGCGCAGTTTTCCTTTGCGGCAAGAAGCGCGGCTTTGGTTTCGTAGCTGTCGTTCATGGTTTCAATGAAGATAAGGTCAACTCCGTATTTCACGCCGAGCTTTACCGTTTCGGCGAAAACGGACACCGCATCTTCAAAGTCGAAATCTCCGTAGGGAGCGAGAAGGCGTCCCGTAGGGCCAATGTCGAGGGCTATGAATTTTTCGTGAGCAGTATCACTTTCATCGCGCGCTTTTTTTGCGTTTTCAACAGCCGCTTTTATTATTGCATCAAGCTCAGTAGGTGTAAATTTCAGCGTATTTGCGCCGAAAGTGTTGGTGTTTACTATATTACTTCCCGCGTCAAAATAGTCGCGGTGAATTTTCGTGATAACGTCGGGACGGCTCAAATTCCATCTTTCGGGGAGCTCGCCGGGAGTGAGTCCGCACTCCTGCAAAAGCGTTCCCATACCGCCGTCAAGATATAAAATATTGTCTTTTATGTATTCTTTTACGTTCAAAGCCTTCATACCTTTCTGTATCTTCTCTCGTTTTGGCAGATCTGCTTCAGCCGAGAATATCCGAGAGATTACTTTGAATTTTCGAGGCAACCTCGGGCTTGTTCATCGAATAAACGTGAACGTTCGTGATGCCGTTTGCAAAGAGGTCGATTATCTGATCGGTCGCGTATATTATTCCCGCCTGCTTCATAGCGTCGGGAGAGGTCCCGAATTTGTCAACAAGACTCTTAAAGCGCTGCGGCATAAACGAGCCCGAGAGCTTTATCGCGCGCTCTACCTGATTTCCGTTGGTTATAGGCATAACACCGGGTATGATCGGCACGGTGATTCCCGCCTCGCGTATTTTGTAAAGGAAGTTGTAGAGCAGATTGTTGTCAAAAAACATCTGCGTGGTGAGGAAAGAACAGCCTGCGTCCACCTTTTCTCTCAGATATTTGATGTCTTCCTTTTGGTTTGCGCTTTCGGGGTGAATTTCGGGGTAGCACGCTGCGCCGATGCAGAAATCGACGCCGCTTGCCTTTATGTCGTGTATAAGGTCTATCGCGTGGCGGTATGACCATTTTGAGCGGTCGCTTGCTTCAAGCTCGGGCGTGAGATCGCCGCGAAGCGCCATAACGTTCTCTATTCCCGCAGCCTTCATAGCCTCTATCTTCTCGCGTACCGTTTCCTTTGTCGAAGAAACGCAGGTGAGATGCGCGAGGGTGGGAACAGAGTAGTGCTCCTTGATGTTTTTTGCAATTTCAAGCGTGTAACGGCTCGTACCGCCGCCTGCTCCGTATGTAACGCTCATAAACGATGGGCGAAGCTTCGCTATTTCCTCGGTTGCGCTCTTTACGCTGTCGAAAGCCATATCGGTCTTCGGCGGAAACACCTCGAATGAAAGCGAGAATTTATCACTTTTAAAAAGCTCTGTAAGTTTCATAATTTACTCCAATCTGCTATCGTCAGAGAAATGTTTTTCTTTAATTATATATTATATCACAGGTGAGACACATAAATCAACAGTTTTAAGGTGTTTTTGACTGATTTTTTTGGCTCAGGGTGTAAAAAGCAGCCCTTTGTGAAAATCACACAGAAAATCCGCAAACAAAAATCCAAAAAATCTCAAACAAATTCCTCAAACCCCCTTTTATTTTTAATAAAAATGTGATATGATAACTCTCTGCGCGGATATTTAATGAAAATGAGAGGTTTTTATGACGGTCGCTATCATATTTTTAGTTACCTGTGTTTTGTTTATCACCGTGATTTTGGTAAAGCCGTCGGTGGAGATAAAGGGACACACGGTAAGTATTTACTATTTTCCGCCCCTTCTTGGCGCACTTTCGCTGATTTTTCTCGGTGAAATATCTCTTTCCGAGGTGGTGAGCGGTCTTACTGCCGACAGCGAGATAAATCCGATAAAAATACTTATACTGTTTTTGTCAATGACTCTTATGTCGGTTTTTCTCGATAGTGTCGGCTTTTTCAGATACCTTGCCTCATACGTGCTCGGACACGCAAGAGCTAGTCAGAGATCGCTATTTCTGTGGCTTTATCTGATAGTGTCAATTCTTACGATTTTTACTTCAAATGATATAATAGTCCTCACTTTTACGCCCTTTATATGCTACTTTGCCCATAACGCGAAAATAGATGCTATTCCTTACCTCGTGTGCGAATTTGTGGCGGCAAACACGTGGAGTATGGCGCTGATAATAGGAAATCCGACGAATATTTATCTTATGACGGGTACGGGCGTATCCTTTATCGACTATACGCTCACTATGATCATTCCTACCGTACTTGCGGGAATTGTCTCGTTTACCGTTCTTCGACTTCTGTTTGCCAAAAAGCTTAGAAAAGGCTTTGAAGTATCCGAAGAAAAGGTGAAAATAGAGGATAAAACCTTGACTGTACTCGGTGTCGCGCATCTTGCGATCTGCATAGCGCTTATGGTAGTATCGTCATATATTTCGCTTCCGATGTGGATAATTTCCTTTGGTTGCTTTGTCAGCCTTTTCGTGTGTGCAGCTGCCGTGCTTCTTTTCAGAAAAGAGGGACTCGGGAAGATAGGCGAAACCTTTAATCACGCTCCGTATGAGATAATACCCTTCGTGCTTTCGATGTTCGTGCTTGTTCTCGCACTCGAAAAGGTCGGAGTAACGGGGGAAATAGCCGAAATTCTGTCAAACGGCGACGTTATATTCGGTTACGGACTCGCTTCCTTCTTCGGCGCAAACCTCATAAATAATATTCCGATGAGCGTACTTTTCTCGTCGGTTACCGAAACACTTGCGCTCCCACAGAGACTTGCCGCGCTCTATGCTTCGGTTGCCGGATCTAACCTCGGAGCATTTTTGACGCCTGTCGGCGCGCTTGCGGGAATAATGTGGACGGCAATGCTCAAAAAACACGGTGAAAGGCTTTCTTTTGCACGATTTATATGCTACGGACTGATAATTGCCCTGCCCGCGATGATAGCCGAAATAATCGGTCTTGAGCTTATTCTTTGAGCGCATATATATAAATAGGAATAATTTTACCTGAATTTTACATAAATAATGCTTGACTTTTGATATTTGTAATGGTATAATATTCAGGTATGGTCCAAATCAAACGATTGGATAATAAAATTTGGAGAATATAAAATGAACGAACTTCTGAAACTTTTTGAGAATTTTGGCAATCTCGAGCTTGGCCACGTTATTATGTGGATCATCGGCGGAATTCTTATTTATCTTGCGATAAAGAAGGATATGGAGCCCACGCTTCTTCTCCCGATGGGATTCGGCGCGATACTCGTTAACATTCCGTTTTCGGGGGCTGTCAGCCAGACTATCGACGGATTTTTCCAGGAGGGTGCGCTTTCGACACTCTTTGACGCAGGAATTGCAAATGAGCTTTTCCCGCTGATACTCTTTATCGGTATCGGAGCTATGATAGACTTCGGACCGCTTCTCACAAACCCTAAGCTTATGATCTTCGGTGCGGCGGCACAGTTCGGTATTTTCTTTACACTCTGCCTTGCTTCGATGTTCTTCACTCCCGAAGAGGCCGCTTCTATCGGTATTATCGGTGCGGCTGACGGCCCTACCGCTATCGTTGTTGCAAACAAGCTTCTTGGACCTGACAGTAATATAACGGGCGCGATAATGGTTGCCGCATATTCGTATATGGCACTCGTACCGATCATTCAGCCCCCCGTGATCAAGCTTCTTACAACCAAGAAGGAGCGTATGATCCGTATGCCTTACGAGGGCAAGAGCGTTTCCAAGACGACAAAGATACTCTTCCCGATAATAATTACGGTAGTTGCGGGAGTTATCGTTCCCGAATCTGTTTCTCTTATCGGTTTCCTTATGTTCGGCAACCTCATTCGCGAGTGCGGCGTTCTCGATTCTCTTTCGGAAACTGCGCAGAAGGTCCTTGCAAACCTTGTAACACTTTTCCTCGGAATTACGATCGCTTGTCAGATGCAGGCTGAAAAGTTCCTCCAGCCCGCTACACTTCTTATCCTCGGACTCGGACTTTTCGCATTCATTTTCGACACCGCAGGCGGCGGACTTTTCGCAAAGTTCCTCAATCTCTTCCTTAAAAAGAAGATAAACCCGATGATCGGTGCGGCGGGTATTTCGGCGTTCCCGATGTCAGGACGAGTTGTTCACAAGATGGGAATTAAGGAAGATCCGCAGAACTTCCTGCTTATGCACTCGATAGGTGTAAACGTATCGGGACAGATCGCATCGGTAATCGCGGGCGGTCTTATACTCAAGTTCTTTATGTAATACGGAGGGAAAATAAGATGAAAATTTATAGTAAGCTTTTAGCAGTTGTTCTTTGCTTGACACTTGTTTTCTCCGTATCCACGCTGTTTTTCGGTGTATCTGCCGAGGCGCAGGACGAAGAGGGTAACGTAGAAAACGAAGGTACGGTGAATGATGAAAGCACCGACAGCGAAGAAGAAAAGAAAGAAGAAAAAGAAAACTTCTTTGAAGCATTTGCTTCTATGTTCAAAGAGTTTCACCCGATGGGATTCGTTGAGAATCTCAGATTTATGGGAATCGGAATGCTCGGTATATTCATTATAATCGGTATAATCATTATTGCAACGGTCGTTATCAATAAGGTGTTTTCCGGCAAGGAAAAGAAAGAAGAAAACTGAAAAATCAAACGAAAAATGACGGAGAAAAAAATCCGTCATTTTTTTCGTTTTCCTTCATATTATATTATATAGGGGTTCTGGTTTTTGCAATATCGGGAATTTTTAGTTAAAAACATCGGTATTTACCGAATTTTAGATAAAAAGCAGTAATTTTTTGTTAAAGTTTTATAATTTTTTTGAAATTCCCCCTTGACAAATGTGTGTGTTGGTGATATACTGAAACTGACTAGACCTCAAAAAATTTAAGAAAAGGAGAAAAATTATGAAAACATGGAAAAAACTAGTCTCATGTCTGCTCGTGTTATCAATGATAGCATCGATGTTCGTAGTAGTAACGGCTGAAGAAGCGGATCAGCCCGAAGCCTCTGACGACCCGATCTCTTATGATAACTGTGTAGACGAAAAAGGCGACCCACTTAACCCTTATATTATAAATAACGATATTTGGGTTGAAGAAAACGGTGGCATTAAGATGCCCACTGACAGGATGTTTAGCTTCCTTCTGTTTGATACCCCTCTCACAACAAACAGAGTTGAAGCTACGTTCGAGAATATAACACTCAGCGGCTCTGATGACAGAAACGGTATCGTATTTGCCCTTACAGACCACGACCCCGGCGCTACGCTTACCGGTGAAGGTGATACTAACGTAAGCTACTACTGGGCATTTATCTCCGGATGGGGAGGCAGAATAGGTGTTCTCAAAATGGGCAAATATAATAACTGGACTCAGTTAAGCGCTGACGGTAACTGGGGTATTATTGGTCCCTCTTTCGCAGAACTTGGTATTGATCCTGTAGAGGGTGTTACACTTGCTGCTGAATGGGATGACAACGGCCACATCAAGGTATACGCAAACGGAACGCTCATACATGATATTACAGACACCACCGGAACTCCTCTCACAGGTGACTTCTACGGTGTGCTTACAAGAAGATGGGATAACTCTACTGAACCTAATGCCAATCGCGAGAAGTATACAGATACCCTTACTTCTTTCGTAACAGGTGATGCAAAACTGGCAATCACAGCAACAGCAGAAGAGGGAGGAACAGTTGCAGGCGGCGCAGATAACTTCTATCGCGGCCAGAGCGCAACTGTTACAGCAACAGTTAACGAAGGGTATAACTTTGTTGGTTGGTATGAAAACGATCAGCTCGTTTCTTCCGATCTGGCATACACATTCAAAGTAACAGGAAACCGCGATCTTGTTGCTAAGTTTACTAAGAACACATATACAGTTACTGTAACCGCAGAAAACGGAACAGCTACAGGAGGCGGTACTTTCGGCGAAGGTGCAGAAGTAACAGTAACAGCGACAGCAAACACAGGTTACAAGTTTGTTGGTTGGTATCAAAACGGCGCACCTAACGCTGTAAGTACAGATGCAACTTATACATTCACAGTAACAACAAACTGCTCACTTACAGCAAAGTTTGAAAAGGTAGAATACACTGTTCCTGAAGACGGACAGGGTAATAAGCTTAATCCTTACTATATAAACGGCAATACATGGATTGAAGAGAACGGCACTATGAAGCCGGCTCCCGGAACCATGGAAAACTTCATTTTCTTTGATAATGCTCTCGCAAACAACAGAATAGAAGCTACATTCAGAAACCTTCCCTATACCGGAGAAGGTAACACCAGAAACGGTATCGTATTTGCTGTTACAGATAACAATGATGACCACCTCACTGGTATAGAAGATGGCGGCGCAAACTACTACTGGGTATGTGTTTCCGGTTACGGCGAGGTACAGCTTATAGGATTCCCCGGCTGGAAGAATTACACAACAGGCGGTATCGTTGACATAACCAAGGATGTTACACTTGCAGTTGAATGGGATGCAGAAGGCAACGTTAAGGTATTTGCAAACGGAGAACTCCGTATTGAAAAGAACGTTGGCGAACCTCTCACAGGCAACCTCTACGGTATGCTTATGAGAAGCTATGCTAATACTGAAGAGGGCGGTTTCACACACAATATTCTTGCTACATCTTTCGTAGCAGGCGGTGCAAACGAAGTTCCCAAGCAGGTAACAGTTACTGTTGATCCTACAGACGCAGGAAGCGTTACAGGCGCAGGCGATTACTACCTCGGTCAGAACGTAACTCTTACCGCAACACCTAACGAAGGATATAGTTTTGTTGGTTGGCTTGAAAACGGCAAACTCGTTTCTTCTGATACAACCTACACATTTAAGGTAACAGCAGATCATAATCTTACTGCTTCCTTTACTACTATCTCATATACAGTTACTGTAACACCCGAAGAAAACGGAACAACTGCAGGAAGCGGTACTTTCGGTGAAAATGCAGAAGTAACAGTAACAGCGACACCTAACACAGGTTACAAGTTTGTTGGTTGGTATGAAAACGACGTGCTCATTCCTGATGCCGGCGCAACCTACACATTCGAAGTAACAGCAGATCGTAATCTTACAGCAAAGTTTGAAAAGATCACATATTCTATTGCTGTAGACGGCGAAGGAGATGTTCTTAATCCTTACTTTGTAAACGGAGTAGTTTGGGTTGAAGAAGACGGCAAGCTTAAGATGCCCGCAGGTCATGAAAACAGCTTCCTTCTCTTCGATACTCCTATTGCAAACAAGAGAGTAGAAGCAACGATCGTTATTAACGATAACATCTTTAACGATGGCAACCACAGAAACGGTATCGTATTTGCTTTTGAAGATGAGCAGGGAGACGCGACCGTTGGTGATATCTATTTGGGCGAAGATCTGAGTTATTATTGGGCATTCGTTAATGACTGGGGTTGTCTCCAGCTCTTCGAAATGGGCAAGAATGTTACCTGGGACAATGCTAACATAGGTGGTTTGAGCGTAGACCTTAAATGGACCTTAGGTATTGATCCCGCACAGGGCGTTACAATTGCGGCTGAATGGGATGACAACGGTCACATCAAGGTATTTGCAAACGATTACCTTGTATTTGACATTGTAGACGAAACACCTCTTACAGGTAGCCTCTACGGTCTGCTTGTAAATAAGTGGGGCAACTCTACTGATGGTATAGCAGATGGTCGCTGGCCCTACAACGCTCCTGTTACATCTTTCGTAGCAGGCGGAGCACTCGCAACTAAGGATGTAGTAGTAGATGCTGCTGCAGATTCTGCAGAAGGCGGAACAGTTACAGGCGCAGGCGACTACTACCTCGGCGAAAACGTAACTCTTACAGCAACACCTAACGAAGGATATAAGTTCGTTGGTTGGCTTGAAAACGGCGAAATCGTTTCTAAAGAAGCAACAATGAGCTTCAGCGCAAAAACAAGCCGCACACTTACCGCACAGTTTGTTAGCTTTGATGATTATCAGCATATACTTGTAGAGAGCACAGAAACAAACGTAGGCGACGAAGTTGTAGTAACTCTCGTTATAAAGAACAACCCCGGTATTGCCGGACTCGTTGTTTCCTTGAATTACAATGCTGACGTTCTGACACTTATCGGTGCAGAAAACGGCACACTGTTCAGTGGATTCACATGGGCAGAAAACATGCTTTGGGACGAAGAGTTCAACGTTACTGAAGATGGAGTTCTCGCAACTCTTACATTTGCAGTAGCAGAAGGCGCTGAACTTGGCGATTACACAATTGAAGTAATCGTACAAGAGTGCTACGACGTAGACACTGAAGTTGTTGACCTCGCAACCATAAGCGGCACCGTTACTGTTAACGACGCACCTGACATCACGTGGGGTGATGCAAACGATGACGGCGTTATCGATACATTTGATATTGTTAGTATAGCTAAGTATGTAGCAAATTACAACTATAGCACCGGAACTTCCACCGAAGTAGTTGGCCTCGGAGCTGACGCTAACGGTGACGGAGTAATCGATACGTTTGATATAGTTAGCGTAGCTAAATACGTAGCAAACTATAACTACAGCACCGGAACTTCTACCGAAGTTTTAGGACCACAGTAAGGAGGATATAAATGAAACAGATGAAACACATTTTATCGTGTATTTTAGTTTTAGTTCTGATGGTTGCATCCATCAGTGCACTAACATCCTTTGCTGCAGACAAACCAACTATTGAACTTGACAGTGCAGAAGCTGATATCGGCGATGATGTCAGCCTGGAATTAAATATGGTAGGTTTGGAAGACAGCGGTGAAAACATCGCAGCACTCACTATTTCTCTTGAATATGATGTTTCTGCTTTGACACTTGTAAAATCAGGAAAAACCCGTAGCAAAACTAATGCCGATTATTTACCTGGTATGACTATCGGCGACCCTCAGGAAACTGGTTCTAACGTTGTATTCTACAACGGCGAATTCGGCGTTGACTGGGACGATCTCGTGGCAACGTTTATTTTCAAGGTTACCGAGAACGCAAAGCCAGGAACTAAGTATGACATCAAGGTAATTGTTCGACAGGCTGCAAGCTGGGAAAAACAAGCAGTTGAAGTTGCTTCTGTAGACGGCTATATCACCATTCTTGGTGAGCCTGAACCCACAACAGCTACAGTTACAGCTTCTGCATCACCCGCAGAAGGCGGAACAGTTACAGGCGGTGGCGTATATGAAATCGGCGCAGAAGCAACACTTACCGCAACACCTGACACAGGCTACAAGTTTGTTGGTTGGTACGAAAACGGCGAACTCGTTTCTGAAAATGCAACATTTAGCTTCACAGTAGAAGCAAACCGTGAGCTTACAGCTACTTTTGCTAAAGAAACATACACAATTACCGTATTAACAGAAAACGGAACAGCTACAGGTGCAGGCAACTACGAATACGGCGACACTGTAACACTTACCGCAGCACCTGACACAGGCTACAAGTTTGCTGGTTGGTACGAAAACGGCGAACTCGTTTCTGAAAATGCAACATTTAGCTTCACAGTAGAAGCAAACCGTGAGC
>JAZNLM010000075.1:0-13599 GCA_045579105.1 Candidatus Flemingiibacterium sp. | reverse complement strand
TACTTAAAAATATTTTTTGAAAAGGTATTGATTTTTTTTGTTTGCTATGATATAATAATTTCATTAATTGCGCCGGTGTGATGGAATGGCAGACGTGACGGACTCAAAATCCGTTGGTAGCAATACCGTGTGGGTTCAAGTCCCACTGCCGGCACCAAAAAAGCAGTATTGGGCTTGTCCCGATGCTGCTTTTTTATTGTGCGTCATCGGAAGGGATTTGAAGGGCTCGTGTTAAAAAACAGTCCGGCTGACTGTTTTTCCGCGCACCGTTCTGTATGCTGTCGGGCTAGTCCCTCTGGTGCAAAGAACTGTTTCTAAAAAAGTTTGCTTTTTTAGAACAACAATGCTATAATATACTTATAGAGCATCAAGTCACACCCCAAAGCCGCTATAGCGGCGGAATGGAGATTTTAATGAAAAGACTATCTTTAGTTTCACTGCTTCTCGCAACAATACTGTCTCTTTCATCCTGCGGCAGTATCGGCTACGAGATAAAGCCCGGCGAGCAAGCAGATTTTGAAACGCTTTTTGGTGGAATAAAGGTAATAT
Source organism: Candidatus Flemingiibacterium sp. (assembly GCA_045579105.1). GTDB lineage: Bacteria > Bacillota > Clostridia > Oscillospirales > CAG-272 > Flemingiibacterium. Next base: position 13,050 of record JAZNLM010000075.1, on the reverse strand, counting down.
CCCCAAAAATTGAGGATGAACCAGACTATTCTAATATTATACAGCAGCCGGGCGCTTTCTTCCTGAAAGAATCTCGTGGCAGTAGTGACAGTTCGCAGGGCGCGGACTACGTTTATTCTGCAGGGGCACAGGCGTATATGGATATGCTCGTAAACGTTTACGGATTTGAAAAATTCCACGAAAAGTTAAGCTTTGTGTATAACACGTGGTATTTCGTTCATCCTGACAGCAACAAACAAACGGGTGATTACGGAAGCGGCTATGACGTGATGGTACGCCACTACTATGATGCAAGTACGAGTACTACAAAAGATTGGCTTGAGGTTTCCATTGATACAGACTATTTTTCCTTTGGTGACCTTGGTCTTCGCGCAAATAAGGAATACGAAAGAGATCCTATAAGCGGTAAATACGCAAAGGACGCATTTTTACTCCAAGACAAAAAATATTATAACTCCTCTGACGGAAGATTATCTGTAAAATCAGGCGTAAAAAAAGAAACTCTCTACACTTACACCAAGCCCTTCGCTTCAAGATTTTACGGTTTTTACGGCTACGACGGCGTATGCTCGCTTATTATAAACGGTGGGAAAGGGCAGGAATACGATGCTCTTATATCCGACTATGAGGACTTCAACAGTAGCAGTACCGATATGATCTTTATCTCAAAACAGGATGGCTCTAAACTTCTCGGAATTACGTGGGAGCATAATAAATTTGAAGTTGGAAGCTCCTATAATCTTTATGAATTCAATAAATCCTCACTTTACAGCGTAACGTTTAATTACGATTACGGCACATTCACAGAGGACGACGCAATATGTCTGACAGTGCGCCCCATTTGGATAGACAGAAGCGGCGCTTGTGAATCGGTCGTTTACTTCTATTTTGAGTTTGAAAACAATGAAGGAGATACTTACACGGTTGAAGGCTTGCTCGCAGCCCCATTCTGTTTGGAAGAAAACTCTGAAAGATATGAAGGACAGTCATCGGGAAGCGGTAGTAGCGGCAGTTCAGGAGTGCCCAATTCCAAGGAGCCGTACATACCCGACCACTCAAAGCTTGATTGTCTGACTTGCGGCGGCGACGGCGACTGCAACACTTGCAACGGTTATGGCGAAGTCAGGCGTTATGCAGGTGCGGGCGATTATGTGCGTTCTTCCTGTACGACTTGCTATGGTTCAGGTAATTGCCGTACTTGCGGCGGAAGTGGAAAAAGATAATTTCACAAAGCGCTAAAACGGATGCGAACTATCGCATCCGTTTTCTCATTTTACAATACTTCTTTTTTACTATATTCCCTTGACTTTCACATCACTTTGGAGTAAAATATACTTAATGACCGAATAAGCGTGAACTACCTCAAAGGAGATACAAAATGGGCAAAGCAGACGTAAAACGAACCAATTCCCAAAATAAAGTAAATATGTGCGAGGGAAAAATATTCCCTATCTTAATGCGATTTGCAATTCCGCTTTTAGTAACGGGAGTTTTACAAGTCCTTTTCAACGCGGCGGATATCATCGTCGTAGGTAAATTTGCAAAAGATACTGAACTCTCACTCGCCGCTGTCGGCGCAACAACATCGCTCGTTGCACTTATTGTTAACCTCTTCATCGGTCTTTCCATAGGTACAAATGTACTGTGCGCACGCTTCTTCGGCGCCAAGGAATACGACAACCTTTCAAAAACCGTTCACACGTCTATCTTCATAAGCGTGATAATCGGTCTGTTCTTGACAGTATTCGGATTTTCCTGTGCAGGAATGTTCCCTGCTATTATGAGCGTACCGCAGAATGTAGTACCGCTTTCCACGCTGTATCTTAAAATATACTTTCTCGGTATGATACCTATGCTCGTATACAACTTCGCCGCGGCTATACTCCGTTCCGTCGGCGACACCAAGCGCCCAATGTACTTTCTTACACTGGCGGGCGTTGTCAACGTGCTTTTGAACCTTCTGCTTGTAATTGTATTTCATCTCGATGTTGCCGGCGTTGCAATCGCGACCGTTGTGGCACAGACAATCTCCGCGGTGCTCACCGTAATCTGCCTTATCCGTGATGAAGGCGCGATTAAGCTTTGCGTAACCAAGCTCAAATGCTCGTGGAAGCATCTTGCACAGATAGTGAGAATCGGTCTTCCGGCAGGACTTCAGAGTACGATGTTCTCCATAGCAAACGTAATAATTCAGACCTCACTAAATGCGCTTGACAGCGAACTATTCCTCGCCGGCGAGCTTCTCAAGGAAGGTTCACTTGTCGCCGGATGCAGTGCCGCGGCGAGTATAGAGGCAATCGTATTCACAGCGATGGATTCGGTTTATCAAGCAGTCGTTTCGTTTACAAGCCAGAACTTCGGCGTGCGCAACTATAAGCGCATAAAAAAATCTATAGTACGCGGACTAATTTTAGTTGGTATAATCAGTGCTATACTTTGCTCGATGTGCGTAATCTTCCCCGAGCAGCTTGTAAGCATTTACGCAGATACGGAAAATGCCCGTCAGACGATAGAAGTCGGCGCGGAACGCCTTGCACTCGTGGGCGGAACGTGCTTCCTCATCGGCTTTGCAAACATTTTCGTTTCCGGTATGCGCGGCATGGGATACTCTATGACACCGATGCTGATATCCCTGCTCTGCACATGCGCATCAAGACTTTTGTGGATAGCAACCGTGTTCCAGTGGAACCGCACAGTCTACACGCTGTATATGGTTTACCCCGTTTCCTACGTCTTAACGCTTGTGGCACAGGCAGTGGCGTTCCTCATCGTATTTAAAATAGCGGTGAAAAAGTATCCGCCAAAGAATGAATTGTTGCAGTAAAAAAGGAGCCGTAAACGGCTCCTTTTTCTATCCCCTTATTTCTTGCAGCCGCAGGGACCGTCGCCACTCTCGCGAAGCGTAGGCGCGCATCCACATCCGCCGCCGATACCGATACCTCTACCGGGAGCAAACTCGTCTATCGGGAACGCCATACGACGGAACGCGTCGCAGGGCGAGCCGGTGTCACTCGGTGCGCACTCCTTGTCGGGTACGCTGAACTCAAGTGCGTTGACAAGATACTGCTCGGGACGCTCGATACGAATAACCGAGAAAAATCCCAAAGATACAGCAAGATAGCGACCATCGCCGTCCCAAAGCTGACCTACGGTATTGGTAACCGCAATGGGAATATCACAACACTGACAGCAGCAGTTGCAGCAGCCCGAGGAAGGCTCAAGCACACTAGTGCCAAGCACCACGGGGTCTACAGTTTCAACTACAGCAATAGGCAGATTATTGCCCATTTCGCCCGTGCAAGGTACGGAGCAGAAGCTGTCCGCGGTAGCGTTCGAGCGGAAAACGTGTACGCTTCCCTCTCCGCCGTAAAGTACAACGGATTTTTCAACTGCAGCGATACCTGAGAAGCACTGCGACTTACCGGGGCAAATGCACGCTTCAAGTTCAAGCTTTACGTAGAAACGTACGGTTACGCGGTAGAAGCCACGCGAGAGCTGTACCGGCTCTACGGTGATAGCCGAGGAGCAAATCTCTGCGGATTTTGTACGCACCTGCGAGGTATGTTCGATGATGCTCTGACCGAGTTCATCAAGAAATACGCGCGTATCCTCAAAACAATCGCGGTCACGGCAGGAGTCGAACACCTGATAGGTGTCTATCACAACGCCGCAGCCGTTCTGAGGAACACCGCGGTCACGGGAAAAACACCCGTTTCTGTTATCAGACATAATATTATAATCACCATAGCTTTCGCGATGCGAAAGCTTCCTTTCTCTGTACGTGAAAAAGCATTTTCACACTAATCACTATAGCTTCCTTTCGGACACGGTTAATCGCCGTATCCTTACTGTCATATTATGCCCTTCTGATAAATTGTGTTACGCCTGCGGACGCGTGTATACGCTCTCGAGCTTACTTCGCACCCTTAACCAAATCTCATCGGCATCGGGACAGCTATCTATATATAGGCGCATACGCTCACTAAGTCCGCAGATGCGACACACTACGTCAACATTAGGCTCAAAATCTGGACGAAACTCCGTAAGCTTTGGTGCTATACCAAGATACTCACAGCCGTCAATACGCCGTCCATTTCGGCGAAATTCAAGCAAAAGATAATCGCCCGTCCCAGTTCCGCTTGAACCCTGTATACCGATTACCTCGCCCTTTTTAACATAATCGCCCTCGTTTACATATCTTGCGGCAAGTCTTGCATATGTAAGCGTTGCACCGTTATGTCCTGACATTGTAACGAGCGTGCCAAGCCTGTGTTCACGCGAGTGAATGTCCATATTACGTCCTGCACGAAGCACTATTCCGTCTTCGAGCGCCAATACTTCTTTTTCCGAACCGTATACGGACGGAAGCCCCTCAAAGCACAGTGCACCTCGCACCTGCTTTTTACCGCTTATACGTATTTCCGACAATACGAAATGTTGAGATTTATAAAGCTGCATTTTTTACCTCCTAAATACTTAATATTAAATTAGTTTAGTTTTTCTGAACTTTCGGCCATAAAAAAACACCGTACAAATTCTGCTTGCGTTAGACATAATATACGTGCCAATGCAAGCATTTCGGAACATTTGAACTCTTCCCTTCCCGAAAGAATACTTTCAAGCCTATTGTTGCTTATGCCAAGTTCACTTGTAAGCTCTTCAGCACTACTTCTCTGGTCTGCAAGTATTCGTAAATATGCCATGTCAAATGTATATCTGTTCGTCATTTTTATGCCCTTTTGTTCAGTTTTTCTGAACCCATTATAGCATCAGAGTCCTTTGGTGTCAATACCTGTGCAGATTTTTTGCGGATTTTAGCACTTTTTTGTTGTTTTGCCTTGATTTTTTTATGTATATTGGGTATAATATGATTGTGGCAGTTCATAAAATCTGAACCGCACGCATCTATACAATAATTAAAAGCGAGGGTGTATATGTCAGTTTTCAGTGAGCGTCTAAAATCAGCCATGAAAAAAAGCAATATTACTCAAGCAGAACTCTCCTCAGTCACAGGCATCCCGAAATCGGCATTAAGCCAATACTTAAGCGATAAATTTAAGCCTCGTCGTGAACGTATTTATATTTTGAGTCGTGAACTTAACGTAAGCCCTGCTTGGCTTATCGGCTACGACGATACTGAAGTTTCCCGCACTCAAGGAAAAAAAGTATATCTTAACGAAGTAGAATACAAATTAATCCAGATTTACCGAACATCTACAAATTTCAGAGCAAAAGTCGATGCTGAACTTTTATCCGAGGATGCCTCATTCGAAGTTACCTACGGCGTCTTTCGCGCCGCAAAATCCAAGAACGGAATGCAGGCACCTTCGCAAGAAAAGCTTAGCGCAGAGCGTCTGCTTCGTCTTGTAAAAGCGCCGGATACTGATGAGGACATTTAAAACATGTACGATTTTTACGGCATTTACGCATCCTGCCGCGACGCGGCATGGAGATATCTTATCGACTTCGACGTTACAGAACTACCAGTAAAACTCGTCAGTGCCGCTAACCGCGCAGGGATACGTGTTATACGCAATTCCAAGGTGAACGAGCTTTACGACGGCGAGCGTGGTGCAAGCATATATATGCCAGACAAGCAATGGCTCATCGTGTACGATGATACGCTGCCAATAGCCGAAGCGCGTATGGTAGTTGCACATGAGCTAGGACACATTCTTCTCGGGCACGAATACAAATACGGCAGTTCAAGATTTACAAGCGGTAAGAGCAAATTAAAAAGTGAACGTGAAGCGGATATGTTTGCGGTGCGCATTCTGGCGCCGGCGTGTATTCTGCACGAAACGAAAACCCTTGATAGCGATAGAATTGCAGATGCTTGTATGATACCAAAAAATATCGCAACTGCAAGGGCTAAGCGAATGACCGTCCTAGAAGGCAGAAATATGTTTTACAGAAGTGAGCTTGAAAGGAAGGTACGCGACAAATTCAAAGGATATATTGAAATATCAAATAATAAAAAATAAAGAATATCGGAAATTAAACCGGTATTCTTTATTTTTTTGAATATGAGCCGGCGCAACGGTAATAATTATATAAAACCAAAACGGAGGCTAATATGCTTAAAGGTTGTCAAAGAAGAATAATAATGGTAAGGGATACTGGGAGCAAATATTTTGACTCAGCCTATTTCGTTATAAAGCACGATCTGCCAGAAAACCCGCGCGAATCAGATATGCTCGCCGAGGCACACCGCATGATAGATGCCTGCGAAATAAAAGAAACGGCTACTGCAAAAGTCGCGGCAAACGTTACCGCGTCACCCGCAGCACGACAAAAAATATCCTCAACACTTGTTGCAATTATGCTATTTCTAGCTGGGGTGTCAGTTGCCACCACAGTGCTTTTGGTGTTAAACTAAAGGTCATCCGCGTCCTGCACCGGACGTGCATCGTTAATATCCGCGCTTGCTTCGCGGCGCGAATCTGCATCGTGATATACGCCAGTGTAACTTCCCTGCACGTCAGTATCCTCTCCGGTTTCACGCCACGCCCGTATGCAGTTAACAACTGCTTCGGGCATAATTTTAAGCTTTCGTTTCATAAAAATCTCCATTCCGCCGCAAAAGCAGCGGCATAAATCATGGAGATGAAATTCAAATCCATTTGCTCTGCAAGCACAAATAGATTGGACTCAATTTTTAATTTGAATTTCTATGCGCTAAAAGTAAATTATATGTTTCACCAAAATAAACTTTCGCGCTAATCTCCATTTCCTCAAAAGCGTAGTTGCGGCTCTGCTGCCCTTTTCCCAGCGTGAACGCCATCACGTTCTTCGCCACATTGACAATTTTCCGCCGCAAAATAAGTTTACCCACCAAAGCTTATAATATTATTAACAATATATTCATATTCACCCGCTTATATAATTAACAAAATTTTGATATAATAGCAGTGTAATTTTTTGTTCGTTATTTTCCATGACAAAGCGAAGGTACGTCAAATTCGCTTTAAGCGCACATCAAGCAGACCGCACGTCGGGTCGACCGCCTATATGCCCGTCGTCGCCGCCGCTTGTAATGTGACCGCTGACAATCCACCGTGAGAGGGGTGTTTTTTGTGCGCCCTTTTATTTTGCGCGGCGTTTTATAAAATAGACATATAGCAGAGCATCTAGGTTACATATTACCGTGGGTTTTCCCATACTCATATACTGAAAGGATAGTGAATCATTTGGCAAAAAGCAAAAACAATTCAAAGCTTAAAGTAATTTCTCTCGGCGGTCTTGGCGAAATCGGCAAGAATATCACCATACTTGAATACGAGAACGACATAATCGTCGTCGACTGCGGACTCGGTTTTCCCGATGACGATATGCTCGGCGTTGACCTCGTTATTCCGGATGTAACGTATCTTGAAAAAAATATTGAAAAGGTTCGCGGCTTCGTTATAACTCACGGTCACGAGGACCACATTGGTGCTCTCCCCTACATTTTAAAAACAGTTAACGCGCCCGTTTACGGAACTCGCCTTTCCGTGGGTATCGTCGCCAACAAGCTTACGGAGCACTCGTTCGATCAGAAACCTGAGCTTAACGCAATCGAAGCAGGCGACGTGGTAAAGCTTGGGGTATTCTCTGTTGAGTTTGTACGTGTAAACCACTCCATTGCAGATGCGTGTGCACTTTCGATAAAGACACCGCTTGGTATCGTATTCTTTTCAGGTGACTTCAAGCTCGACTTAACACCTGTTGAAGGAAAGATAATGGATATTCAGCGTATCAGCGAGATCGGTAAGCATGGCGTAACACTTCTGCTTTGCGAATCAACCAACGTTGAGCGTCCCGGTTACACTCCTTCCGAGAAAAAGGTCGGTCGCTCTCTCGACGGTATCTTACAGCAGCACGGTGACAAGCGGGTTATCATCGCTACATTCTCATCAAACGTACACCGTGTACAGCAGATAATCAATGCAAGTGCGGCACACGGACGTAAGGTTGCGGTAACTGGCAGAAGTATGATAAACATCGTCAAGACTGCTATTGAGCTTGGCTATATGAACGTGCCGGACGGTACGCTTATTGATATCACCGAAATTAAGCGTTATCCCGACAATCAGCTCACTATTGTCACTACAGGAAGCCAGGGTGAGCCGATGAGTGCGCTCTATAGAATGGCGTTCTCAGACCACGACAAAGTTCAGCTCGGCGTAAACGACCTCGTAATTATCAGCGCGAACCCCATTCCCGGCAACGAAAAGTATATAGGAAACATCATCAATGAGCTGTTCAAGAAGGGCGTTAACGTGCTCTACGATGCACTCGCAGACGTACACGTTTCCGGCCACGCATGCCAAGAGGAATTAAAGCTTATGCATGCACTTACAAAGCCAAAATATTTTATGCCCGTACACGGCGAATACCGGCATCTTATCAACCACAAGAAACTCGCCGAGGAAATGGGAATGGAAGAAAACCACATCTTTGTTTCCGAAATCGGCAAGGTTCTTGAAATATCGCGTGACGGCGCGAAGTTTAACGGCTCTGTTCCTGCAGGCAAGCTGCTTGTAGACGGATATGGCGTCGGCGATGTTGGAAACATCGTTCTTCGTGACCGCAGACATCTTTCACAGGACGGCATAATCGTCGTAGTAGCCACGGTTGATATTGAGGAGCGTATGCTTATCTCCGGTCCTGATATCGTTTCTCGCGGCTTTGTGTACGTACGCGAAGCAGAGGAGCTTATGGACGAGGTGCGCTCGATAGCACGCGATGCTATACTCGATTGCCTCGACAACAATATCACCGATTGGGCAGAATTAAAGAGCTCAGTAAAGGACGATCTCTCGAGGTTCCTCTATCAGCGAACCAAGCGCAAACCCATGATATTACCCGTAATTATGAATGTATAAATAAAAAAGAAGTCACCGGGTTTTCGGTGACTTCTTTTTTATTATCTTAATTCAGCTCCTCAATGTAACGCACATATTCGGGAGAACCGAGCGCGGTTATTATTTCCTTGTGAGTTTTGTATTTTTTAAGATCCCTACCAACGACGGTAAGCGACACTGTGTAAACGGATACTCCGGAATTTGCATATGCGGGATTTGCCTCGATATCGTCTATACGAAGTCCGAGCGCACGTACGGTTGCCGTGAAGTCGGGAAGACTCTGGCGGCTCGTAAGTTCGAGATGTATCTCGAAATGGTCCGAGCGATTTTTAAGAAAGCTCTCAAATGCCGGAAAAAGCGAAAGTGAGCAGATAAGCGCAACAAATCCAATAAGCGTGAGACTGTAAAGTCCTGCGCCTGCGGTGATACCGATAACGCCGTTAGTCCAAAGACCAACAGAAGTGGTAAGACCTTTTATCTGGTTTTTAGAGCTGTAGAGAATCGAGTTGCTGCTTATTGTAGCGGCACCGACTACCGCGGCGGCGGTTATTATCGGGAAGCGTACACTGCCGCTTTCCATTATGTACGAATCAAGTATCATCGAGAAGCAGCCAACAAGCGACACAAGCATAAATGTACGAAGTCCTGCCGCGTGTCGCTTACTTGCGCGTTCACATCCTATAAGCGCCGACAAAATTACTGTCAACGCAACACGAAGCAGTATGGAAGCAAGCGTAAGTTGTGAAGACCATTCCCCAAGCAATTTGACTATAGGATCACCGATTTCAAAAAGTATCATAGTATTTCTCCGTTTTCGTAAATGTTAGTGTCTGAATTTATCGCGATACAATCCCGGACGCGAGCCTATTGCTTCAAGTTGATCCTGCGCGGCCTCAGTAAATGCCTCTTCTTCTGCACCAATCGGCGGGAGAGCAAGTGCGTTTTCTTCGCGTATCTTTTTTACTTTATCAATAAGCTCTGCCGCATTTGGCGGCGAAGCCTCAGGAACATCCTCGCCCCCGATAGAACCTGACAGTGAAAGTGAGAGCTTCGCAAGCGGCGGTCCGACAAATTCATAAAGTATGCTCGCAAAGACGATTATCGTTTCGAGCGCCATTCCAACCTCACCGCCGAGCGATCTCGCTCCTAGTGCGGCAAGACCGATTGCCACACCTGCCTGTGGGATTAGCGCAAGTCCGAGATAGTTTCTCGTTTCCCTGCCGCGGCGGAGTACAGCACCGCCAAGGAACGCACCCGCGTATTTGGTAACAAGACGTACACCGAAATATGTAAGACCGACAACAATCAGCGGTACACCACCGAATGCGCCACCGTCCGTGAGAGCGTCGAAATTGAAATTAAGTCCCGAACGAACGAAGTATATAAGCGTAAGTGGCGGACTGAAGTACGCAAGCTGTAAAAATAGTTTGCCGTCACCTGTTATGTTTATATACACCGCACCTATCGCCATACAGCCAAGAAGCGGAGAAACATCAAGCAATGCACATATTCCGCAGAAAGCGAAGAGCACACCGACAGCTATTATAAGTCGATTGTCTGTAGAACGCTTTGTACTTAAAAACAGCTTCAAGAGAACGCCAAACAGCGCACCTATAAGAATAGTGGCAAAATTTTTGATAATAGGCATAAGCACTATACCCGTACTGAATACTTCCGCACCAACGGCAAGCGCCACTGAAATGGCAACACTGTATGCCGCAAGGCCGAGTACGTTATCAAACGCCATAACCTGCAAGAGCGTGTCAACGAATACGCCGCGCGCGCTCGTTTGGCGAATTGTCATCATCGTCGAAGCGGGTGCAGTTGCTGCAGAAAGCGCCGCAAGCACAATGGAAAGTGAAATATCCAGCCCGAGGGCAAAATACATTACAGAGAACATTGCCGAGGATACGATACACGCCTCTATAAGCGTAACGCCCATCGCCGCAAGTCCGCATCGTTTTAAGGCTGAAACTTTAAAAAATTCACCAACGCCAAAAGCAATAAACGCAAGCGAAATATCCGAAACGAAATCCGTGCCTTTAATTATCTCTTCGGGCACAAGATTTAAGCAAGTTGGACCGAGAAGCACACCCACAACTATGTACGCCGTTACATTCGGAAGGCGAAGCCGCTTTGTAAGACGTGTCATCGCAAATCCCCCCATAAGAATAAGGGATATCGATATGATTATTGTTGCAGTTGATACGCCCATGTGCCCGCCCTCGTTTTGTAAAGTGTTTGTAAAATCACAGTAAAGCTAAGATGTTAATATTATATACTTTGATATTATTTTTGTCAATAGATTCAGCATGATATTCTGAATTTTTTCACATTTTAACGGAAATTATTTCAGTGCAGGTTCTTTTCTCCTTACTTCGTTATCACACTTCCCCTCATTATGGAACTGTACTATATTTTTTACAGTCGTAGCGGCTATAGCATCAAGCGCATCCTCGGTAAGAAATGCCTGATGAGATGTGATAAGCACATTCGGCATAAATATAAGCCTTGCAAGTGTTTCGTCCTGCAATATATGCCCAGAAAAGTCTTCAAAAAACAAGTCCGATTCCTCTTCGTAAACATCAAGACAAGCACCGCCTATATGCCGTGCTTTTATCCCATCAAGAAGCGCCTCGGCATCAATAAGCGCACCGCGCGAAGTATTGATGATATACGCGCCCTTTTTCATTTTCGATATATTTTCAGAGTCTATAACGTGGTAGGTTTCATCGGTGAGTGGACAGTGAAGAGATATGATGTCAGACTCGGAGAGCAAACGTTCAAGAGGAACATATTCGAAATCTGCATCCTTTGCCTCAAATTTGTCGTATGCAAGTACCTTCATTCCAAATCCCTTGCATATATTTATAAATGCCCTTCCGATGCGACCAGTGCCTACAACACCAACAGTGCGTCCGTGAAGGTCAAATCCCGTAAGACCACTAAGACTAAAATTAAAATCGCGCGTGCGTATATATGCCTTGTGAGTTCGGCGAACGAGTGTTAACAGCATAGCCATAGCGTGTTCGGCAACGGCATATGGCGAGTACGCGGGCACGCGGAATACCGATAACCTTCCTTCGGCGTGCGATAAATCAACATTATTAAACCCCGCACACCGAAGAGCTATAGACCTTATTCCAAGCGAACAAAGCGCGTCAATAACCGTTGCATCGGCGATATCGTTAACAAATATGCAAACGCCGTCAAAACCGCGTGCAAGGTACACGGTGTCTGTGTCGAGCTTTGCTTCGTAATATTTGAAGTTAATTCCTGCCTCGCCGCCGTATTTTTCAAACGACGGCTTGTCGTAGGGCTTTGCATCAAAGAAAGCGTATTTCATAGTTATTACCTGCCTTTGTAAAAGTGTATAAAAAGTTTACCCTATCACAATTTTTTTATGCGTTATACTTGACTGTACAGCATATATATGGTATAATACTATAGTTAGGCACACTATGTGCTGGCAATAAATTATTTTGTAATCGGAGCTTATATGGGCATTACATTTTCGCTCATTACTATGAGCATATTTATTGGTCTTGGACTTGCGATGGACGCTTTTTCAGTTTCACTTGCAAACGGACTCAGCGAACCTTGCATGAAATTACCGAAGCTTTTCGGAATATCCGCAACATTTGCTATCTTTCAGGGCGTAATGCCGATGATAGGCTGGATATGTGTTCATACAGTTCTGCAGTATTTCAAATCATTTGAAAAATTCATTCCGTGGATTGCGTTCGTCCTTCTCGTCTACATCGGAGTTGGTATGATACTGGACAGCGTTCGCTGTAAAGGCGAGGATTGCTGCTGCAATCGCATAACTCTCGGTGCAGTGCTCACGCAGGGCGTTGCAACGTCTATCGATGCGCTTTCCGTTGGATTTACAATCGCCGAACACGGTCTTTTTGAAGCTATTGTTTCCGTAGTTATCATCGCAGCTGTTACGTTTGCCGTGTGCACATCAGGACTTTTCATCGGTCGTAAATTCGGAACAAAGCTCGCAGGTAAAGCTGGTATATTCGGCGGAATCATACTGATAGCCATAGGACTTGAAATTTTTATAAGTGGGGTATTTTTCTAAAAACACTCATTTCAGCACACATTTTTGATTAACGTGCCCCGATATTGCATAAACTGTATCTTACAGTGTAATTATATATGCTTATTTCACAAAAATAGCGTATAGGGGTTGATTTAC
>JAZNLM010000074.1:0-5947 GCA_045579105.1 Candidatus Flemingiibacterium sp. | reverse complement strand
AGGTTGCAACTCGTTGCGGCTTTGACAGCATAAGCTACTTTTCGCAAAGGTTCAAAAAAGCTTTCGGAATGTCGCCGAGCGAATATATGAAAAAGCAAAATTAAGAGCAGACTCGTAAACGAGTCTGCTCTTTTATTACATTTTTTCGCCGAGCTTCAGGGTGCGCATCACCGTGTCCACGGTCAGCGCAAGGTCACTCTTACTGCGATGTTTCGCCTTTGAAAAATCAACAGCAACACGGTTGATGCTGTAAATCGCACCAACTCCCATATCGTACGCGCTGTCCATATTGTCGCCGATATCACCGACAACGGCAATTACGGGAACACCGATCTTTTTAGCTCTCTGCGCGATACCGATAACAACCTTGCCACGAAGACTCTGACTGTCAATCTTACCCTCGCCCGAGAATATCACGTCCGCATCCGCGGCAATTTTTTCAAAGCCTACAGTATCAAGCACCGTGTCAATGCCGGATTTCAGCTCTGCACCGAAGAATGCAAGCATACCGGCACCCATACCGCCTGCCGCACCCGCACCGGGAAGCATAGCAACGTTCGCGCCAAGCTCGCGTTCAACCGTATCCGCACAAGCACGAAGGTTGTCGTCAAGCACCTTAACGGTTTCGGAATCCGCACCCTTCTGCGGTGAGAAAACATATGCCGCACCGGTTTCGCCATAAAGCGGATTATCAATGTCGCACATTGCGGTTATCTTTACGCCGTCAAGCAGCTTTGTGAGTGCCGACACGTCTATTTTGCATATTTTATCGAGTGTTGCGCCTGTAGGAACGAATGTATCTCCATCCATATCATAGAAGATTGCACCTGCGCCTGCCGCCGCGCCAACACCCATATCGTTTGTACAGCTTCCGCCAAGACCTACGATTATGTTTTTACAGCCGCGCGACACGGCATCGCGAATAAGCTGACCGACACCGTAGGTGGTGGTAACACGCGGATTTTCTCTGCCGAGCACCATAGGTAAACTTGCCGCTGCCGCCATTTCGATAATGGCGGTATTACCGCCCTCAACGATAGCGTAAAAGCCCTCGATGTCTTCCATAAACGGACCTTTTACGGTAAGCATTACTTTTTCGCCGCCCATTGCCTCAAGGAAGCAGTCCACAGTTCCCTCACCACCGTCCGCGACGGGTATGCTTTTAATCTCGCACTCTGGAAAATGCTTTAAAATCTCCGACTTCATAATAGCACAGATTTCAGACGAGCTCATCGTGCCCTTGAACGAATCGGGCATAAGTATAGCTTTTTTCATAGTTTCCCTCACACTATCTTCTCAATCGCGTCCATAGGACAAGCCTCGGCGCACTTTCTGCAGTCGCGGCATTTTTCCTTATTTATGCTGAATTTCCCCTCTGCGCTGATAATTACCGCATCAAACGGACATTCAACGTCGCAGGTCGCACAGCAGATACATTTATCTTGGTCTATATAATGTGCCATTTCTATCTCCTTTTACTTTGTCTGTGCCTTCTTACGGTGCTTGAGCATACGAAGCCTTACGTATACCTTCGGCATCTTGTTTACAAGGAAATCCTTAAGCTTGTTTCTCGCCGCCGCGTAAATATCGTGGAGCTTCACGTAGAATTTGTACGGAACGTGCTTACCCGTCACACGCTTGTCAAGCCATTTTTCGTAAGGCTTGCCGAGCCATTCGGGCATCGCATACGCCCACTTGTATCGCTTCACGAAATGCATAAAATACGCCTCGACAAAGAGCACCTGCTCCTCGGGAAACTGCGGCTGTACAAGCGGTACGCGACGCTTTGTCAGGTCACCCTCTGGAATAAAGCCTGCTTCTTTGGAAATCTCGTAAAGTGCCGTGCCCTCGTATGGGTAGAAAATGTTCGGAATAGTTCTATCGCTCTTGATTCGCGCGTTAAGCTTGATAGTCTTAAGCGCGCGGTGGATATCCTCAAACGGCAGACCGATTATGTTATAGGTAAGCTGTGCTATTCCGTACTTGTGGAACCACTGCGAACAGCGTATTATCATTTCATCCGTCTGATAGCGGCGCAGATACTTAAAGCGCATCTCGGGGTCGCCGCTCTCAAGTCCCATATCGACAGTGTAGAATCCTGCCGCCTTCATCTTCTTGACCGTTTCCTCGGTCAGAATATCGAAGCGGATATTACCCGTACACGGGAGTCCTATCTCCTTGGTGTACATATCAATAAACGTATCGAACCAATCGGGGAACATATTAAATATCGCGTCGCGGAAGTTGATAAACTTTATCTGCGGATGCTTGGAAATAAGCGTTTTGAGATAAAGTATCGCATTCTCTGGCGAGCGGAAACGAGCGTATATCTTCTTGTTTGGGTAAACCTTTCTGAAGTTGCCGTTACCACAATAGGTACAGTTGTAGAAGCAGCCGCGGCTGACTACGACTATAGCCGTGCCCACCTTTGAGGACTCGAGATTATCGTAGTCAAAAAGCTCGAAATCGGGTATCGGAATACGGTCAAGGTCAGCAAAAAGCGGACGTATCGGGTTCTTTTTGACAGTACCGTCGGGCATTTTGAAATAGAGGCTCTCAACATTTGTGTAGTCCTCTCCGGCTGACATCTTATCGCAAAGCTCCAACTCCGCGTATTCGCCGTCACCTACACAAACACAGTCAACGCCGTCTACAGCGATTACCTCGTCGGGTACAAGCGTGCAGTGGTAGCTGCCGCAGATAATAAACGCATCGGGGCATACTTCCTTCGTCCACTTTATATAGTCAACGCAGTCCGGAAATGCGGTAGTGCGTATAGAAAAGCCGATGATATCAAATTCACCCGCCGCAAGAAGGCGCTGCTTATAGTCTCCTTCGGTGTGCAAATTTAACAGGTGCAAAAGCTTTACGTCGTGACCACCCGCTTTAAGCACCGCGGATATGGATGCAAGTCCCTCGCTGTAGTTACCGCCGCTAACACGGCGCGTGCAGTCACGGTCGGTGTAGTCCGGGTAAACCAAAAGTATACGGGCTTTTTTGCCGTTCAAGTTTTTTAGTTCCATATATTTTAACTCCGTCAATAGGGTGCTTTTCGCACCTTTTAAGTATCATTACCAATAATAAAAGTATATCATATCCGTCCCAAAATGTCAACACTGCACACAAGGCAAAATTAAAAGAAAAAACAAACTTTTTTTCAAAGAATATTGAAAAACAAGATTATATGTGGTATAATAAAGTTTGAGTTTGAACCGTTGGGGGTGAATGACACATGTTAAAAATCGGTTTCGACAACGACAAATATCTTGAAATGCAGTCAAAGCATATACGCGAGCGAATCTCGCAGTTCGGCGGGAAGCTGTACCTTGAGTTCGGCGGAAAGCTTTTCGACGACTATCACGCGTCGCGCGTACTTCCGGGTTTTTTGCCCGACAGTAAGCTTCAGATGCTTCTGCAGCTCAAGGACGATGCCGAAATCGTCATCGCCATCAATGCTAACGATATTGAAAAAAATAAGGTTCGACGTGACCTTGGCATCACGTATGACCTTGAAATACTCCGTCTTATCGACGCCTTTGGCAGTGTAGGACTTTACGTTGGAAGCGTAGTGCTCACGCGTTTCACCGCGCAAAGCAACGCCGTTAAATTCCAGAAAAAGCTCGAAGGACTCGGCATCAAGGTTTACCGCCACTACCCTATCGACGGTTACCCCTACAACGTTGAGGGCATCGTCAGCGATGAAGGTTACGGCAAAAATGATTTCGTTGAAACGAAGCGCAGACTTGTCATCGTGACAGCCCCCGGTCCCGGAAGTGGAAAAATGGCGGTGTGTCTGTCCCAGCTTTACCACGAAAACAAGCGCGGCGTGAAAGCCGGATACGCAAAGTTTGAAACCTTCCCCATCTGGAACATCTCCTTAAAGCACCCTGTAAATATGGCGTATGAGGCAGCAACCGCTGACCTTAACGATATAAATATGATAGACCCGTTCCACCTTGAAGCGTACGGTAAAACTGCGGTAAACTACAACCGCGACGTGGAAATTTTCCCCGTTCTTGATGCCACGTTCAAGAAGATATACGGCTCGTCACCCTATAAATCTCCCACGGATATGGGCGTAAATATGGTTGGCAACTGCATAATTGACGACGAAGCCGTGTGCGAAGCATCCAAGCAGGAGATAATCCGCCGTTACTACACGGCTCTTTGCGATCAGCGCGAGGACAGCGCGAACGACGGTCCCGTACACAAGCTCGACCTTTTGATGAAGCAGGCAGGACTCACGCCTGCTAGCCGTCCCGTTGTAACCGCGGCAAACAAAAAGTCGGCCGACACAGAGGCACCTGCTGCGGCGCTTGAGCTTCCCGACGGCACTATAGTTACCGGTAAAACGTCATCACTTCTCGGCGCATCCGCCGCACTGCTCCTTAACGCACTCAAGCGTTTGGCAGGCATTGGCGATGAGGTACTGCTTATACCGCAAAACATAATCGAGCCGGTACAGCACC
This sequence comes from Candidatus Flemingiibacterium sp., assembly GCA_045579105.1. GTDB lineage: Bacteria > Bacillota > Clostridia > Oscillospirales > CAG-272 > Flemingiibacterium. The sequence continues at coordinate 1,478 of JAZNLM010000074.1, read as the reverse complement.
TTAAAGTGGACCACTTAAAGGGTAAGAATCCACGCCTTCACACCGATGAGGTGCTGATTGTCCTCTCAATTTGCGCGGTCACTTCACCGCTTGCGGCAAGCGCACTCGATCAGCTTGACAAGCTGAAAGGATGCGAGGCGCATTCCTCGGTAATTTTAGCACAGATTGATTCGAGCACATTCAAGAAGCTCGGCGTTAATTTAACCTGTGAGCCGGTATATCAGGCAAAGAGCTTATATCACGGAAAATAATCAAAACAGCTTGCGGCGATGCCGCAGGCTGTTTTTGTTTTCACGCGCTCGGCGCGAGGAAAACGCTTCGAGAAGGTCGTGGCGCTTGAGCGCCTTTCTCCTTCCACTTTCGTCCTGCCCAATGCGCAAAGCTCGGTCCACCGCATAAACGCACAAACTCGCCGCATAGCGAAAATCTATTGACTTCCGCACATTTTGGTGTATAATAAAATATATACACCACTGCGCGGAGGCACTGATGAAATACAGTATTATCATAAATCCCGAAATGGACGAAGAGATAACCGTCTACGCTCGTGAGCGAACGGACACGCTTGCAAAAATTGAACAGCTACTCTCGTCAGACATCACTGGACTTATCGGATATAAGGACGACGAAATCGTGCCGCTTGACACAGAGGATATCATTTGCTTTCATGTCGAAGCCGGCAAGGTGTTTGCAAGGACCGAAAAGGACAAATATGCCCTTAAAGAGCGCCTTTACGCGCTCGAGGAACGCTTCCCCGATTTTATGAAAATAAATCAGTCGTGCATCGTCAGAGTTGATAAAATAAAGCGATTTGAAACCTCAATCGGCGGCGCTCTCACGCTAATTTTAGAGGGCGGATACCGCGATTACGTTTCAAGGCGGCAGGTGAGAACCGTTAAAGAAAGGATAGGTTTTTAGGCTTATGAATACTTACACCAAAGAGTTTTTCCACCGCGGACTTATATTCGGCGGCTTCGGACCGATCATAATGGGCATTATTTTCTTCGTTATATCTCTGACCGCTGCGGATTTTGCCCCCACAGGCACGGAGATACTCGCCGCGATAGTTTCCACATATATACTCGCATTCGTTCAGGCAGGCGCGAGCATTTTCAATCAGATTGAGCACTGGTCGCTCGGTAAATCCCTGCTCATTCACTTTGTAACCCTGTATCTCGCATATTCGCTCTGCTATATCGCGAACACTTGGATTGCCTTCGAGCCGATGGTTCTCGCTGTATTCACCGCAATCTTCGCTGCAACGTATTTTGTGATATGGTTTACGGTATATCTCATTGTGAGAAGCACAACGAAAAAGCTTAATAGTAAGTTAAAATGATGATTTGTCAAGCTAAGTGCAACACTTATTGATAGAATCATTAAATAAATCCAAAGGATTATTGTAATTTAAAACTTTCTTGGGCCTGGCGTTGATCAACGCCAGGTTCTTTTTAAGCGTGGCAGGACTAACTCTTGAT
>JAZNLM010000073.1:0-5922 GCA_045579105.1 Candidatus Flemingiibacterium sp. | reverse complement strand
ACCGAGGATCTTAAGTATTTTTACCCGACGAGTGTTCTCGTAACTGGATACGATATTATCTTCTTCTGGGTTTCGAGAATGATTTTCTCGGCGCTTGAGAATACCGGCAAGGCGCCTTTTGAGCACATCTTTATTCACGGACTTGTTCGCGATGAAAAGGGAAGAAAGATGTCCAAATCTCTCGGCAACGGCGTTGACCCGCTTGAGATTATTGATAACTACGGTGCGGACGCGCTCCGTTACGCACTCATTACCGGTAATGCTCCTGGAAACGATATGCGTTACTCCGATAAGAAGGTTGAAGCGGCTCGTAACTTTGCAAATAAGCTTTGGAACGCATCTCGCTTTGCCCTTATGAACCTTACTATCGACAAGGTTGAACTTCCCGAAGCCGCAAAGCTCAAGGCGGAGGATAAGTGGATACTCTCTAAACTCAACTCGCTTATCGGTGAAGTAACCGCTAATCTCGACAGATTCGAACTTGGCGTTGCGCTTGCAAAGATTTACGACTTCGTTTGGGATATCCTTTGCGACTGGTATATTGAGCTTATTAAGCCTCGCCTTTCCGAGGGTGATACTGATGCGCAGAGCGTGCTTTGCCATGCTCTCACGGAAACGCTCAAGCTTCTCCATCCGTTTATGCCGTTCATTACCGAGGAGATCTATCAGGCGCTACCGCACGAAGCAGAGTCTATTATGATTGCGGACTATCCAAAGTATAACGATGCGCTTGCATTCCCGACCGAGGAAGCACAGATGGCGAAGGTTATAGAGGCAATAAGCCTTATTCGTAACCGTCGCGCTGATATGAATGTTGCTCCGTCCAAGAAGGCGAAGGTTATCATCGTAACAGCAGACCGCGCTACCTACAGTGACGACACGGTTAAGTTCTTCCAGAAGCTCGCAAGCGCTTCTGACGTTGAGTTTACCGATGCATATAACGATGAAAATGCGGTACAAATTGTTGCTACCGGCGCAACCGTATACATTCCGCTTGGTGAGCTAATCGACTTTGCCAAGGAAAAAGAGCGCCTTAGCAAAGAACGCGAAAAAATCCTTTCCGAAATCGACAGAGTTGACAAGAAGCTTTCCAATGAAGGCTTCGTTGCAAAAGCGCCTGCACAGCTTATAGAAGCAGAGAAGGCAAAGCGTGAAAAATTTGTCGAACAGCTTGCAGCTACCGACGAGGCAATCGCAAAGCTCGGTTGATATTTTAAAGATGCCCATACAGCGTGTGGGCATCTTTTTCTGTGGTCACATCGCACAAAAAGAACCCGTATATTTTGTTAATATGCCGAAGTTGAAGAATAGCATTAAACTTTTGAAAAATTTACTTGAAAAAAATATAGAAACGTGATATACTTATAACGATGTAATGTTATACTACGGAGGTTTATCCAAATGAACAATTTTGCCAAAATTTTCGACCACACAATACTTGCGGCGTCTACCACTCCCGAACAGCTTAAAAAGGTCTGCGACGACGCAAAGAAGTACGGCTTCTGCTCGGTTGCGGTAAACACTGGAATGGTTGCGCTTTGTGCAGAGTATTTGAAGGGAAGCGACGTTAAGGTCGACGCGGCTGTAGGCTTCCCACTCGGTATTACCACGGTTGAGTGCAAACTTTTTGAAGCCGAAGAGGCTATCAAAAATGGCGCAGGCGAGATTGACTACGTTATAAACGTGGGCAAATTAAAGTGCGGCGATCTTGATTATCTTAAAGACGAAATGTCACGTATCGTTGCGCTTTGCAAGAAATATGGCGTTATTTCCAAGGTTATTTTCGAGAACTGTTACCTCACCGACGACGAAAAGCGCGCTATGTGCAATATAGCACTCGAGGTTATGCCTGACTATATCAAGACATCTACCGGTTTCGGTACTGGTGCTGCTACTGTCGAGGATGTTAAGCTTATGAAGGATATGGTAGGCGACAAGATTAAGGTTAAGGCAGCGGGCGGTGTTCGTAATCTTGACGCGTGCCGCGCTATGATGGCGGCAGGCGCAGAGCGTATCGGTTGCAGCGCAAGCGTTTCTATAATTGAAGAATACAATACTGAAAATAAATAACAAATATTACGGAGGATTTTTATCATGAGAAGCTATGTAGTTTACGCAGACGGAACCAAGAAGATTGTTGACGGTATGCCTATGCCGAAAATCGGCGATTACGACGCGCTCGTTAAGATTGAGAGCTGCGGCGTTTGCAACGGTACAGACACGAAGATTATCCACGGTAAGTTTAAGGGTATTGATCAGTATCCTGTTGTTCTCGGACATGAGGGTGTCGGCCGCGTTGTTGAGCTTGGCGCAAAGGTTAAGAACTATAAGGTGGGAGACCTTGTACTTATGCCTTACTGGTCCGATGTTCCAGAAGGATACAGCAGCGGTTGGGGTACATATTCCGAATACAACATTGTAACCGATGCCTATGCGCAGGAAGCTGACGGCATTATGGCGGCAGAATTCTCTTACGGTCAGTGCAAGCTGCCTGCAAACTTCGACCCCGTTTCATCCGCTATGATTATCACCTTCCGTGAGGTGCTTTCCACAATGAAGCGCTTCGGTATGGAATCTAATAAGTCGCTTGTTGTACTTGGTCTTGGCCCTGTAGGTCTGTCCTTTGTACAGTTCGCAAAGCTTTCGGGTATGGGACCTATCGTTGCTATCGACATTTCCGACGAAAAACTCGAGCTTGCAAAGAAGCGCGGTGCTGATCTCGTTATCAACTCGAAGACTACTGATGTTGTTACTGCAGTTAAAGAGTTTATACCCGAGGGAGTTGATTTCGCACTCGATGCTGTTGGTGTAAACAGCTTTATCAATACCGCTCTGGAAATAATCAAGCCCGACGCAAAGGTTTGCGTTTACGGTATTTCTGAGGTTATGAACCAGAACGTTGACTGGAGTAAGTGCCCCTACAACTGGACACTTCACTTCCATCAGTTCCCCTCAAAGAAAGCTGAATCCGAGGCTCACGCACAGGTTTGCAGCTGGATTGAGGCAGGCATTCTCGATCCTAACGACTACATTTCTCACGTATTTGATTTTGAGGACATCGACAAGGCGTTTGATAAGATCGAAAAACGCGAGCCGATGATGAAGATGGTTATTAAGTTTTAACGCTTAAATTAAGAGGTATTAGCGTGAATGTTTATTTAGTGTAAACAAACAATACCTATTCACGCACCGAAATCCAAATTAAAAATGGGTCCCGTCCCATTTTTGTTTGCGGTTCAAACACATTTGAATTTCATTATGTATTTGTGACGCCGTGGCGGCGGAATGGAGATTATTATGCCAACCTATTTACTCGCCCACGACCTCGGTACGTCGGGCAACAAGGCAACTTTATACACAACCGACGGCGCGCTCGTTAAGAGCGCGACGTACGGCTATGCACTCAAAACCAAAGGTGGTGACTGTGCAGAGCAGGATCCGCTTGCGTGGTGGAAGGCTGTATGCGACTCAACAAAGGAGCTTACAAACGAGATAAACCCTGCCGATGTCGCGGCTGTGTCTTTCAGCGGACAGATGATGGGGTGCGTTTGTGTTGACAAAAACGGCGAGCCTCTCCGTGATTCGCTTATCTGGGCTGATATGCGCTCGACTCGTGAAGAGAATATTATTCGTAAAGAAATGTCTGACGAGGCATTCTATAAAATTACGGGCAACCGATTGAGTCCGTCCTACAGTGCGACGAAGCTCATGTGGGTGCGCGATAATGAACCTGATGTGTACAAAAACACCTACAAGATGCTCAACGCTAAGGATTTTATAATCCTTAAGCTCACGGGCAAGTTTGTTACCGATCCGTCCGATGCATCGCTTACCTGTTTAATGGACCTCAACACTCTTAAATGGTCCGATGAACTCGTTTCCGTATGCGGACTCGAAAAGGGAATGCTTCCCGACGTTTTAAGCTCCGTTGCTGTTGCAGGCGGTGTTACCGAAGCGGCGGCACGTGAGTGCGGACTTCTTGCAGGTACTCCCGTAGTGTGCGGCGGCGGCGACGGCGCTTGTGCGGCTGTTGGCACGGGTTCTGTGTGTGAAAATCAGGCTAATCTTTCGCTCGGTACTTCCTCGTGGATTTCGTTTGCCTCGAAGAAGCCTGTATTTGACGATGGTATGATGACCTTCAACTTCGCACATCTCGTGCCGGATTACGTTGTTCCGTGCGGTACAATGCAGACGGGCGGCGGCGCACTTTCGTGGGCTGTAAACACGCTCGGTACATTTGGACGTGACGCGTCTGATATTGACAAGGGCGTGCTTTACAAAAATGTCTGCGAGGCTGTTGAAGCTTCGCCGGTGGGTGCGAAAGGGCTTTTATTCTTACCTTACCTTATGGGTGAGAGAAGCCCGCGTTGGAATAATAAGGCAAAAGGCTCGTTTGTCGGCCTTACTATGGAGCACACTACGGGCGACATGCTCCGGGCGGTTATGGAGGGAGTCGGTATGAATCTCTCGATAATTCTTGAAGCGTTCAGAAAGAGCGGCGCGGATATAAACCGCCTCACTGCAATCGGTGGAGGCGTACGCAATCCTATCTGGCGACAGATACTCTCAGATATTTTAGGCGTTACTATCGATATCCCGAACTTCCTCGAAGAAGCGACATCTATGGGTGCGGCTATTGCTGCAGGTGTTGGAGTAGGTGCGTTCGCGGACTTTAACGTTATCGGAAAATTTCTTAAGAATGAATATACCTACACGCCCGACGTGTCAAAGAAGCCGTTTTACGATGAGCTTAAGCCGATATTTGATAAGTGCTATTTTGATCTTATCGGCATAAATGAGCAACTTCACACTATCGCGGCAAAATAAAATTTAAGGAGAGAATATATCTATGAAAGCTTCAAAACTTTTCAGTTTACTTCCCGATTACATCACCACTCCCGACGGAATGGCTATAGACGGCGATGGAAATCTCATTCTAGCTTGCCCGAACTATGCTGATCAGTCGAAGCCGGGTTGTATCGTGAAGATTGACAAGGATAAAAATATTAAAAAGTGGTTTGACGTTCCTGTAAATCCCGAGGTTGGAGTCGCAAGTCCTATGGGTATTGCTTTCGGTCCCGACGGCGACCTTTACATATGCGATAATGTTGGCTGGACGGGCAACGAAAATGCTGTTTTTAAAGGACGCATACTTCGCGTCCGCATGAGCGGTGACACCATAGAAAAATGTACGGTCGTTGCAAATGGTATGGAGCACCCCAATGGTATGCGTATCCGTAACGGATATGTTTACGTAACACAGAGTATGCTCAGCCGTGTAAAGGATCCATCTGGCAAGCTCGTAAGCTGTGTTTACCGCTTCGCGCTTGACGATGAAAATATCGAAATCACCAATACTCTTGCTGATAAGAATATTCTTACCACGTTTATTACACACAATCCTGCCGATCAGTATGGCGTTGACGGTATCGAGTTTGACCTTGACGGCAATCTCCTTGTGGGTAATTTCGGCGACGGCGCGGTACATAAGATTACGTTTAACGATGATATGAGCGTTAAGTCCAACGATGTTTGGGCGAAGGACCCTGAAAATCTAGAGAGCACCGATGGCATGATTCTCGATAAGAATGGCAATCTCTACATCGCGGATTTCTGCGCCAACGCTATCGCAAAGGTATATCCCGACGGTAAGGTTGAGCGCCTTGCCCAGAGCCCGGACAGCGACGGCTTTAACGGTGAGCTTGACGAACCGGGCGAGCCTATAATCTGGAATGGTAAACTCGTTGTATCCTGCTTTGACTGCGTTACAAACGATATCGTTGTAAACACGGCGCACGAACTTCCGGCAACTCTTGCCGAGATCGATCTCGACTGAATTAGGAGATAATTATGTCAAATTTTGATACACTGCGCGAGCTTGTATTCGAGCAGGACAACACGCACTGCTTTATCGAGCGCGAG
>JAZNLM010000072.1:0-23527 GCA_045579105.1 Candidatus Flemingiibacterium sp. | reverse complement strand
CATTCTGTTCTTCTACCGTCATCTTATTATCGCTCGGCAGACATAGCCCTCGCTGAAATATATCCGCGCCAATGTCCATGTGGGTACTGTCAATATAAGCATTGGTTCTGCATCGTCCGCTCCCCTCACGGGTAATAAATTCGTGCATACGGTACATCGGCTGCATATGCATCGGTTTCCAGATCGGTCTGCCTTCTGCGTTATATTTTGCAAGCGTTTCCAGAATTTCGGTCGGACACGTCTTTCCCGTTTGCTTGATGTAAAGGGCGTTCGAATCGTCACGTACCTGCTTGCACATATATTCTCTGTCTATCACCATAGCGGACAGCCAATAGTTTGGTTCGGTGTCGTTAACAATCGGATTCATCTGCACCGGGAGATTCTCAAACCCAGCACGGTATCTCTCATAAATCGCCTTTTTCTGTTCAATATGCTCCCCCAGATATGGATACTGGCCACGTACAACTCCTGCTACAACATTGCTCATACGATAGTTGTAACCGACCTCTTCATGCTGATACCATGAGGCGCTTTCCCTTGCTTGCGTGGACCATTTGCGAACTTTATTTGCAACTTCCACATCGTTAGTAAGCAGACATCCGCCTGCAGATCCGGTTATGATTTTGTTTCCATTATAGCTCACGGCGGAGTAATCACCAAAGGAGCCGCACGGCCTGCCGTTGATAGTCGCCCCCATAGCTTCGGCGGCATCTTCGATTAAAAGAGCGCCGTGACGTTCACAGATTTCTTTAATTAAATCAATCCGTCCGGGAAAGCCATAAAGTTCAGCATAAATCACTAACTTAACATCCGGATATAAATCGAATGCCTTTTCAAGCGCAACGGGATCCATATTCCATGAGCTTTCTTCCGTGTCTATAAAGATCGGAATTCCGCCCTCATAAACTACGGGATTCAACGTAGCAGCAAAAGTCATGTCTGAGCAGAAGACGCGTTTCGCTTCGAGAGACCCATGACTAATAGCAGGCTTGCCATACAATGTTTCTCCAGCATGCCTAACCGCCAGATGAAGAGCAGCTGTACAGCACGACAATGCTACCGCACATTTCATCCCCGAAGTTTCTGCAGCTATGCGTTCCACCTCATTGATGTTTTCTCCAACGGTCGACATCCAGTTTGTTTCGTATGCTTTTTTTATGTATTCCATCTCATCCCCGTGCATAGTAGGGGTGGAGAGCCAAATCTTTTTATCAAATGTCACCATAGCGACTCCTTTTTCGCGCGCAGTCTTTCACGCACAGAATCAATTCAAAGTAAATTATAAATTCCGAAAAGTATAATAAATCCGGGAAGTATAATAAATATGTTTATTCCGAAAAATTGAAATCCAGCCCCACGTAGTTTAGCGACTGTTGATACTCTGAAATCTCATTGGCTTTTATTTTCAGCCGACGATTCACAAAACGCTTTATTTTCCCTGCATGGAATATCCTCTCAACAAACCGCGCCACCCACATAAACGGAAGAAGTATTGGAAACTTCTTTAGAATCGGGTACACCTTACTCATTTCGGTATATCCGGGGAACAGTGCACTAAACACACGCTTCCACTTCACTGCCTGCGCTGACTGCCCTTTTTTGGTGCTCTTTACCATGCTTGACAGGTTTGAGTTATGTGCTCGCCCATACTCACCGCTGGAGAAGATGACCTGTGTGATGAACTCTGTTTTTTCATTCCCTCTGCAGTCCTCAAACCATACGCTCAAAGTGTTCAAAATATTGTCATAGAATTCTAAAAGCTGAAGTTTTTCAAGCTCTCTTCTAATGTATTTCTCGTTCATATCCGGATTGTGTTTACGGTAGATCCACAAATCCACCAGATGTCTGATGCCAATTCCGGCATCTCTGTAATGCTTGGCGAAATGAGTGAATAAGTAAACCATCTCATCGCACGCATTCATTTTACATCGGAACGAATATCCGTCCATTGGAACCGCCAGTTTCCAGCCATCTCCATAGTATTGAAAATAGTCCTTGTTATATGATGGAATTAAATACTTGTGAAGCTCAATATTAACCGGGACTTTTTCCCATACAAGTTCGTGATTGCTCTCGTATTTTTCCTCATAGCCAAGTTCCTTCATAATATCGCGAATTATTTCATACTGATCACAATTGATGAGAATATCGGCATCTCCCATTCGCCGCATTTCGGCATGAGGATATAGTGATTTCAAAAGAGCTCCTTTTAATGGCATATGAATAACTCCGTGTGCCTCAAATGCGTCCATGATTTGGCGAATTGCTTCCATCTGTTTTTCGCTGATCAGGATGCCTTGATAAACGCACTTTGATTCTTCACGCATTACCTCAGTATTTTTATTAACACCGCAAAGTATTGCACCATAATACGCCATTACATCTACACCATGACATTTGGCAATACCCAACACTTCCGCCAAATCAAAGTCCTTGGGCAGCTCGTAAGACTCGCCCGTCAACGCACTTTTTATCAGCAAAACCAGCGCACTCTGATGTTCAGTCATAAGTCCCCCCATAAATGTCGCTATATTTGTAACGATCTTCAAGGCATTGTGTATACGCCTAATATGGAAAAGTTATATCAATTTATATAATTATTTTGCCACACACCTTCATTTTATCAGGAAGAAGGTACAAATATTTACATTATATTGTACCACATTTTTTGTTTTCTGTCAATATATATTTTTTGTTAATACATAATCGCCAATTCCGATATTTATTACAAATAATAGTGTTTAAAAATGCCGCCTCTCCGGTTGGCAAGTCACTTTCAAAGTAATTTAAATATTTTTGTATTTTTAAAAATTTTATCGCCGCTCCAAATTCCCACAAGCGCATGAAATTCCCATTCATATAAACTGTTATATCGGCGATAATAGTAACAGAGTCGGGCGGAAACGTCGAGACTCAATTAACAGACTTGTTTCGCCCGACACACTTGTGACGGTTTTGCGAAATATCGCGGGATAAGCGAAATAGGTCGATAATATAGATATTTCTTACAAGGAGAAACAACTATGTCTAACAACAAGATCGTAGTTCCCGAGGCTAAGGCAGCCCTCGAGCAGTTCAAGATGGAAGCAGCAAGCGAAGTTGGTGTAAACTTAAAGCAGGGTTACAACGGCGAACTCACTTCCCGTCAGGCAGGTTCTATCGGCGGTCAGATGGTTAAGAAGATGATCGAAAAGTACGAGAACGACCTCAAGGCAGGCAAATAAGTATCCGTACTAAAAAGGCTGTCGCTTTTAGCGACAGCCTTTTTATATTTCCGTTTAACGGTTTCCGACATTCCATAAATAAAAAACTCACCACAGTAGCGTACGGGCCGTAGCGCTCGTGATACTCACACAACTTCACACGGGTAAGTTTTGTTTCGCCGTATAAAAGCCCAATTCCTTTTCGTATTCCATAGTCACCGAAGCTTAATACATTTCGCGCTCAATAAGTCCAATCCGAGTAATCACTTTGCCAAGCAAAGGATCACGTGCCGTGAGAAAATCAGTTTCTTCGAGGCCGTACTCAAATATCATAACCTCACCTCTATATTGATTATACCAATATACACCGCCCGTGTCAAGCGCCTTGACAAGTATGCGTATTAGTAGTATAATAAAATCAGAAAAGGGGGATAACAGTTATGAACTTTAGTAAAATAATGCGCTCTGTACGACGACCGCTTTCGCTTTTACTCGCATTGTTTATGCTCCTTGCGATGGTCAGCTGCAGCGTCGAAGATATTGCTGACGGACTTGAACTTGCCGGAGATATAATCGACATAATAGGCGATACCGACACAACCCAAGCCAGCGATACGTCTTCAGGCACAAGCGATGCTTCACCTGACACACCCGACACGTCAGAGACAATCGAAGAGGACGGATACTACTACGACAAAGACAGCGTTGCATTATATATACATACTTACGGCAAACTTCCTCAGAACTACATAACAAAGAACGAAGCAGAAGCACTCGGCTGGGAAGGTGGCTCCGTTGAACGCTATCTCGAAGGTGCGGCAATCGGCGGAGACAAATTCGGCAACCGCGAAGGCAAGCTTCCGAAAAAATCGGGGCGTATTTACTACGAATGCGACATAGATACAGACGGCGATAAATCTCGTGGCGCAAAACGTATCGTATTTTCGAACGACGGACTTATTTATTACACTCCCGACCATTATGAAAACTTCACCCTGCTTTATGGTGAGGAGTAAGGAATTACTATGAAAATAATCACAATCAAAGCTTCATATTTTGATGACCACAAGCTTGCACACGAGCACATAGCAAAAAAGCTAAACTTCCCTTCGTATTACGGACACAACCTCGACGCGCTCGCGGACTGCCTGTCCGAACTTCCACGCGACACAGGCATTATAATTCACGCTGAAAACTTCGGACGTTACTCCGAGGATTTTATCGAAACATTTTGTGACGTGCTCGGTGAACGCGTTTATGTAATATAGAATTACGGACGGCAAAAGCCGTCCGTTTTCATTTTGACAAATCAAGGCTACGTATTACCTCGCGCAGTTTAAGAACGTATGAAGGTGAAACCGATAGCTCGTCAATACCCATTCGTAAAAAGCGCTCAGTTAGCGACGTGTCCGCGGCAAGCTCTCCGCAAATGCCTATCCATTTGCCGTTTTCGTGCGCGCATTTTGCGGAATACTCTATAAGGCGAAGCACAGCCTCATGATGCGTGTCACAGAAATTTTCAAGCAAGGGATTTTGTCGGTCACACGCAAGCGTATACTGCGTTAAATCATTGGTGCCAACGCTGAAGAAATCTACCATCGGGGCAAGCTTGTCCGCGATAACAGCTGATGCAGGAGTTTCAATCATTATCCCAAGCTCCACGCGATTTGACACAGGTATACCCTCGACCAAAAGCTCTTCCTGTACGTCATGGGATATCCCGAGCACCTGCTCAACCTCGCTCACACTCGTTATCATCGGGAACATTATTCCAAGTTCACCAAAAACCGATGCGCGATAAAGTGCACGAAGCTGTGTCCTGAAAATCTCGGGACGAGTTAAGCATATACGCAAGGCTCGAAGACCGAGCGCTGGATTTTCTTCTTTTTTTAGGTTAAGATAGTCTACCTGCTTATCTGCGCCTATGTCGAGCGTGCGAATTATAACCTTCTTGCCTGCCATACTTTCAAGTACGCGCTTGTATGCGCAGAATTGCTCCTCTTCGGTCGGTTCACGTGTACTTTCAAGATACAAAAACTCGCTTCGAAAAAGCCCTATTCCGTCCGCATCGTTGAGAAGCACAGCACCGATATTCCCCACTCCGCCGATGTTTGCATAAATGTTTATTTTTGTGCCGTCGAGAGTGATATTTTGCTTACCGCGTAAGGTTTCAAGCCGCTCACGCGCCGCGATATCAGAGCTTTGCTTCTCCATTGCCACCTTGATTGTCGCCTCATCGGGCGAGATTATAACCTCGCCCGTTGAACCGTTTACTATTGCCGTATCGCCGTCGTGCACCGATGATAAAAACGCTTCGCCGATTCCGATAACCGCAGGTATACTCATATTGCGCGCAAGTATCACTGTGTGCGAGTTTGACGAGCCGTGGGCGGTTACAAACGCAAGCACACGGCTTTTGTCAAGCATAACAGTTTCGCTCGGTGCCAAATCGTGGGCACACACGATAAGCTTATCTTCCGAATCCACCGACACAGTCTCACTGCCACCGAGCAGTATACGGATAAGTCTGTCGGATATATCGCGTACGTCTGCGGCGCGCGCTTTCATATATGCGTCATCCATAGCCGAAAACATAGCCTCAAAATTATCTGCAGTCAGTGCCACAGCATATTCGGCGTTTATCTTCTGTCGCTCTATCATACCCGTGACCGACTCCGAGAAATCCTCGTCCTCAATCATCATTTTGTGAATTTCAAATATCTGAGCGCCCGCTTCGCCAACCTCCCTAAGCGCCTTTTCGTAGAGCACCTCAAGCTCACACACAGCCGATATTTTGGCGCACTCAAAACGAGCAATCTCCGATGCAGTGTCGGAAATGTGCCGTCTTGTAACCTGTGCTTCCTTTTTCCGAAGCACTGATATTTTTCCGATTGCTATAGCGCCGCATACTCCCTTGCCGCAAAATGTCTGCATATTCCCTCCTACTCAAAGATTTGTCTTAAAAAACTCCATTAGCGTTTCATATGCCGTATCTTCGTTTTCGCCTTCGACAGTGACCGTGACCGTGTCGCCGCACTTCACGCCAAGCCCCATTACGGCAAACAGCTTATTTGCATCAGCACACTTGTCGCCCTTTTGAAGTGTTACCTTACAGCCCGTCGCCTTTGCGGCGTTTACTAAAAGTCCCGCGGGGCGCGCGTGTATGCCCACCTCGTCACTAATTGTATATTCAAAGCTTTTCATCACTTTTCCTCCTTCGGTCTGAGCTTCAAAAAGTCCGTGCCGACACGTACATCGCCGCCTACTACTGTTTCAACCTTATCGTAGTCGTCGCCGTTGCATATTACAACGGGAGATGTGAGAAGATATCCCTCATTCTTGATAGCTTTCATATCAAACGACAAGAGCAAATCCCCGCGCTTTACGCTCTGTCCATTTTGTACGTGGGCGGTAAAATACTTTCCGCCAAGGCGCACTGTGTCAATACCGATATGGAGCAATATCTCCGCGCCGCAGGAGCATTTGATGTTGACCGCGTGACGTGTGTCAAATACGCTCACGACTTCACCGTCACACGGAGAGTAGAGTTTGCCTTCAGTAGGCTCAATCGCTGCGCCGTCACCGAGCATACGCTTTGAGAACACCTCATCCTTTACTGCTTCAAGAGGGACAACTCTCCCCGTCATCGGCGCAGTGAGAGTTATACCCGAAACACTGCACTTTTTCTTTTCTGTGCTTACCTGCTCACCCGTGTGAGCGGCTATTATCTCCTCGACACGCGCGGCATCGGGCGAATCAAGAAAATCCTCGAGATTTGACTTGATTACCGACACCTGCGGTCCGTATATTACCTGAATGCCCTCACCCTTGCGTATCACGCCCGATGCTCCGCTTCTTTTAAGATGCGTTTCGCTGACGTGCGCAGGATTTTTTACCGTCACGCGCAGACGCGTTGCACAGCAGTCGATGTCCGCGATATTTTCGTTGCCGCCAAGACCGTGAAGAATAAGCGCAGAGGTGATATCGCCCGATGCTCCGGATGCACCCGTGTTTTTAGCGTTTTTACGTGCCTCAACGTCTTTTCTTGTATAGAGCTTGGTTTCCTCATCGTCAGCTTCACGTCCGGGCGTTTTCAAATTGAGTTTTCGTATCATTATGCCAAAGAGGAAATAGTAGACCACCGCATAGATAAGACCGATTATCACTATCCAAATCCAGTTTGTTTTCGCGTTGCCCTGCAAAATACCAAAAAGCGTTAAGTCAATAAGACCACCCGAGAAGGTCATACCTACGCCGACATTGAAGATATGCATTAACATATAGGAAAGTCCGGCGAGAATACAGTGGATAACGTAAAGTATCGGGGATACGAAGAGGAAGGTAAACTCAATAGGCTCGGTGATACCCGTGAGCATCGCAGTAAGCGCCGCAGAAAGGAGAAGTCCGCCGACTATCTTGCGTTTTTCTGGACGCGCGGTACGGTACATAGCAAGTGCCGCCGCGGGAAGACCGAATATCATAAACGGGAATTTACCCGACATAAATCTCGTCGCGGAAACCGAGAACTGCGTTGTAGACTTGGACGCAAGCTCTGCGAAAAAGATATTCTGTGCGCCCTGAATAAGATTGCCGTCGATAATCATAGAGCCGCCAACCTCTGTCTGCCAGAAAGGCATATAAAAAACGTGGTGAAGTCCAAAAGGTATGAGTGCGCGCTCGATGATACCGTATATCCAAGTCCCTGCGTAACCCGAAGCAAGAACGAGATTTCCAAGACTCGCTATCCATCCCTGAACTATCGGCCACACAAAATACATCAGAATACCTATACCGAGAAATACGATGCTCGATATGATAGGCACAAATCTTGTACCGCCGAAAAAAGATAGCACCTGCGGAAGCCTTATCTTATAGAAACGGTTGTGAAGCGCTGCCACACCAAGTCCGACAATTATACCGCCGAAAACGCCCATTTGCAAAGTCGGGATACCAAGTGCCGTCGTAGTGGAGTTTGGCGCCATTGACTCAACGCCGCCGTGTGCGTTGATGAGCGCGGAAATAGCCGTGTTCATAATGATATAAGCTATAGCACCGGACAGTGCGGCAACTTCTTTTTCGCGTTGTGCCATACCGATAGCAACGCCCATGGCAAATAAGAGCGCGAGGTTATCAAATACCGCGCCGCCCGCTTTCGCCATAATATCAAGGATAGTATATAAGATACCGCCCTCATAGATTATACCGCTAAGTCCGTAAGTTTCAAGGGTTGTAGCATTGGTGAACGAACTGCCGATACCAAGCAGTAAGCCCGCAACGGGGAGCAGCGCAATCGGAAGCATAAAAGAACGTCCGACACGCTGTAATACGCCGAAAATTTTTGATTTCATTTTTAATTCCTCTCACAATAAAACTGTTGCGTTTTTATTATGGACGGCTATTCTTAAAATATTACCCGATACAAAAAAATAGTGGAACTGCAAGCACAGCTCCATTACCTTATTTTACTTCAACTATGATAGTTGGTTTATTTTTCTTTTTAGCGTAGTTAGCGGTATACTTTGTTCCGCGCGACTGCCCGTCCCATATAACAAGCACCATATCGGCAAGCTCTACCATTTCTTCATTGCGGCGAAGCGGTGCGCCTCTGCCATATGTATTATAGTCAGGCTTGATTATAATTTTGTCATATCCGTGCTCATCCGCATACTTTTCCGCAAGCGTGTCAACGCCCTTCGCGCCGCCGCTTATAATTACCGTCGTTTCGGGCGGTATATGCGCGGACAAGTCAAAATCGGTTATACCGCGCGAACCTGCAATTAAAAGTTTCATAAAATACCACTCCTTTATAAATACTGATATAAGTATATACTATATTCTGTCAATTGTCAAGAGAGTATATGTTTATTAAAATATATATCGAGGGAGTGTGGTAAATATGATAAAGCTAACAATAGATAAATATCTTGATAGTCACGGCATCACCCGATATGAACTTGCAAAACGTACGGGAATATATTTTCACGTTATTGACAATTATTATAAAAACAAATTGGTCCGTTACGACAGTTATATCTTAAATAAGATATGTGAAGCACTCGATTGCGATATCAGCGATATTATCGAGTACAAAAAGGACTAAACTCACCGCGAATGTCAAAAGACATTCGCGGTACTTCTTTTTATTTCTTCTTAAAAATATCCATAATCATCTTGCCGATAGCCTTCACGTCGGTGGTGTCGGTAATCCTTCCCGACAGCTCCTTGACCTTGCCGACAAGCTCGTTTGACATACTCGACTCGGCAATTTTCTTGACCCAGTTTATATCCTTGGTCGTCTTTTTGCCGAGATATATCTGCTCAAACGAATAAATGCACGCTTCGCCGATAGATGCGATTATCGTCCCAGCTATGACCGCATTGAGCACGCTCGCGCCGAGATTTATACCTGGTATAGCCTTGAGTGCACTGATGAGCGTACGCGCGGCAACGCTGACCGTTCCCACCTCAACGATAGAATTGAGAAATCTCTTTGTTTCTTCGTTGTTTTCAATTCCGTATATCCTTGCGAGAGTGTTTATTTCGGCAAGCTCGATAGGTGAGAGAATAAGCGCATCTGCAAAGGGTATCGGTACCGCACCCACAACAGCGCCTGCGGTAGTCGCCGCACCGACGATACTGTGCGCAAACGCACGGCGGCGAGCAAGGTTGAAGTTATGTATATCCACAGCCGCCGCCTTGATGCCCTCAGGCATAAGCTCATTGGTAGCCATGATAAGCTCGGTTATACCTTCAGGCGGTGCGTAAGCGGTATCGTTGAGCGCATAGGTCGCCGCAACGACGGGATATACACCGCGGAGATTTTTTGAAAAACGCTTTTGTCTTGCGAATGCGTTGTGTACCATTTCGATATTTCTCTCGCGCTCGGGAACGGAATAGGATTTAGTAATAGCAACCATAACGGGTACATTTTCCCACATAGCCGTAGCACTCGAGAGATTTTTGATAGTTTCCGCAAAAAGCTTGCTGGATGTGCCGTCAACGCAGAACCAAATCACGTTTATCTGACCGTTGCCGTTCTTTGCGCTCGCCTTGGACCACGCCTTCACAGCGTTTATCGCCTTGAATTTTTTTACAAGCGACGGCTCAAAACCAAGCGTGTCGATAATACGGAAGGGTATCTTGTCGCTTTCGTATATTTCGAGCTGCCGTGTCGTGCCCTCGATGCCCCAACCCGTTTTAGCCGCGTCCTTGTCGAGTACAGCGTTGATAAGCGTTGACTTGCCAACTCCCGAGTTGCCGATAACGAGTACGTTGCCTTTCATCTGCGATGCGGAAATAGTCTGCACCTCTGCCTTTTCTACCTCGATGCCTTCGATTGGAAGATTGTTTTCAGTCATAGCCGTATCCTCTCTTTTTAATTATTGAGCACACCTCTGCCCATAATACATCTTGTAATTTTCGCGAAGGTTTCAATTCATACCGTCGATAAACTCGCGTATCTGCCGCTCGGTCTCAAGCAGCTCCGCACGAAATCCACTTGCGGAAACGCGTATCGCACCGTTACCTAGAATGATAAGCTGTTCGTCATAGTCTGCTGTTGCTACGCGTACACGGTGATTTTTTGCAAGCTCGTGTGACACTCTCTCGATGTACGCGTCTGCGGTTTCCGCCTCTTTGGTGTAAACCACGGTGATGTTGTTGACATTCTCAATATCCTCACCGTGCCGTTTGACCTTGTACGCATCGAAAACGAGTATGACCTCGCAGTCACGCACGCCGCGATAGTTGCAAAGGCGGTCGATAAGCTTATCACGAGCCATATCGAGTCCTTTTTCGGCAAGCAAACGCAAATCATCCCAAGCGTGAATAATGTTATAGCCGTCCACAAGCAGATATTCGTTCCCGCTGTATGAGCTTCGCTTTGGCGTGGGCGTTTTTTTCTTTACAGTAGGAACTGCCATTTTCGGCTCACGGTCGTTATAACGCTTACGCTTTATCGGACCGTACGTGCGCTCGAAGATACGCATAAGCTCCTCGCTGTCTGCAACGGCACGCATATAGCGTTGAACTCGTGTTTCACCCTCGTCGTCCGCCTCATCGGGCATGTCAAGCTCCACTCCCGATTCAAGATGCTTGTGTTCCCAAACCTCGTTCCATTTAACCACAAATCCTGCACCGTGAGCACAGAACACCGAATCCGCAGTATTTTTAAGGTCACTGTCGGCATCGTAACCACACTCGGCGATAACCTTGTCCGTGTCTGCACATTCCTCATAGCCACGAAGAGCGGTCATAAGCTTTCCTTCGCCTTTCGTGTAGCCAATAAGCTCGCGGTGATACGAGCGCATTTTAGATACGGGAGCACTTCCCGTAAGGCAAGTGTATTCAGGTGTTACCTCAGGTTCACCAAGCCGTCCGCCCATTGTGATAATATCCGTCATAGCACGTCCAACGCAGTCGGACGGCACTTCAAGGCAGAAATCGTACCACGGTTCAAGAAGTACACTTTCTGCCGTGCGAAGCCCGTGTCGTACAGCACGCCACGTTGCCTCACGAAAGTCACCGCCCTCTGTGTGCTTTAAGTGAGCACGTCCTGCGATGAGCGTTATTTTCATATCCGTAATCGGTGAGCCTGTGAGCGCACCGATATGTGTTTTTTCGTGAAGGTGAGATAGTACAAGGCGCTTGTAATGCCCTTCAAGCTCACATTCCGAGTCGACGGCAAATTTGATTCCCTCTCCTCGCGGGAGTGGTTCGAATAGGAGTTGTACCTCTGCATAATGTCGAAGCGGCTCGTAGTGCCCGATACCAACAACGGCAGAGCGCACGGTTTCACGGTAGGAGATACTTCCCTCTCCAAATGTAACATTCATCGAGAAACGCTCTGCAATAATGCGCGAGAGCACCTCAAGCTGTACCTCGCCCATAATTCCGAAATATATCTCGCCAAGCCGCTCACTGTACATAATGCGAAGCGATGGTTCTTCCGCTTCAAGTATACGGAATTTGGCAAGTGCCGTATGCGCGTCAACTCCGTCGGGAAGATTCACGCGATAGGTAAGCACCGGCTCTAAATGCGCCGCCGCACAGTCTTTTTCAAATCCGAGTCCCTGACCGGGATATGCTACGGAAAGTCCTGTGAGTGCACAGACTATACCTGCCTCTGCCTCGTTAACGGTCCTAAATTTTTCTCCCGAGTAAACGCGGATAGAGTTCACCTTTTCGTTCCATTCGGTACCGTCGGGTAAAACGCCCGAAAGCGTGTCCTTAACTTTTAGCGTTCCGCCCGTTATTTTAACATGCGCGAGCTTGTCGCCCTTGTCCTGCGTTATTTTATAAACTCTCGCGCCGAATTTGTCCGTGTATTGGGGAATACGAACGTAGCGTGTCAGACCATCAAGTAGTAAATTAACTCCGTCGCCCTTCAAAGCCGAGCCGAAAAAGCACGGGAATACTCTGCGCTGTTCCACAGCGAAGCGTATATCCTCATCGTCGAACGTTTCGCCTGAAAGATAGCTTTCCATAAGCCGCTCATCGCACATCACAAGCTCGTCTGCGAAAGAGTCAAGCGTCATCGCGCAGAAGTCCACACAGCCATCGGAGAGCTTGTATTTAATCTCCGCCATGAGCTCCTTGTGTGACAATGCGGTAACGTCCATTTTGTTTATAAATATAACCGTCGGTATCTTATACGATTCAAGCAGACGCCACAGCGTGATCGTATGACTTTGGACGCCTTCCGTGCCGCTTATAACGAGCACAGCCGCATCGATAACGCGAAGCGCACGCTCGGTTTCGGGCGAGAAATCCACGTGTCCCGGAGTGTCGATAAGATTAAACTCAACGTCGCCGTAAGTGAACACAGCGCCGCTTGAAAATATCGTAATTCCGCGGTCACGCTCGATATCGTTCGTGTCAAGATGCGAATTTTTCTTGTTTACGCTTCCGAGCGTGTGAAGTACGCCCGTCTTATAGAGTACTGACTCTGAAAGTGTAGTTTTACCTGAGTCAACATGGGCGATTATTCCAACGGTCAGGCGCTTTAATGCTCCCATTTTCCGCTAGTATCCTTTTCTCCGTTGTAAACGCTCATAAAGTCAGCGTAGTTCTTTCTTAGAAGATTCGGTACGTCAAGTCCATATGGGCACTTTTTCGTGCAGGCACGACACTCGGTGCAGTTTTCTATCTTTTTTACTTCATCCACCCAGTGCTCATTTACCCAATCGTTTGCCGGCGCACGGCGAATCATAAGCGAAATTCTCGCACACTGCCAGATAGTAATACCGTTCGGGCACGGCATACAGTAACCACAGCCACGACAAAAGTTTTCACCTATCTGTACTTTATCAGCCTCAATTTTGGCTTTCATTTCGTCGTCGAAAACAGGCTCGTCGTGCATAAGCGAGAGCCACTGGTCAAGCTCATACCCGTGCTGCACTCCCCATATCGGCACCACGTTGTCAAAGCTCGAGATATACGCGTAAGCAAGGCGGTAATCGGTGATAAGACCGCCTGCAAGCGCCTTCATGGCGATGAATCCGACGTTATGCTCACGGCACAGATTAACAAGCTCAACCTCACGCTGTCCCGATAAATACGAAAACGGAAACTGCATCGTTTCGTAAAGTCCCGACTTCACGCACTCCTCTGCAACGCCTATTTTATGGCAGGTGATACCGATGTGGCGTATCATTCCCTGACGCTTCAAATCTTCCATACACTCATACATACCCGTGCCGTCCCCGGGCGCATAGCACTTGTCCGAGCAGTGGAACTGGTATATGTCAACAAAGTCGGTTTGAAGATTTTTGAGTGAGATTTCTATTTGCTTCTTTATTTCATCGGGAGTTTTAGCGCCAGTTTTGGTCGCGATAGCCACCTTGTCACGCACGTCAGCAAGCGCAATACCGCACTTGATTTCGCTATCCGAGTAAGCGCGTGCTGTGTCGAAAAAGGTCATGCCGCCCTCATATGCGCGGCGTACTATATTCACCGCCGTATCGGTATCATCGCGCTGTATCGGAAGCGCGCCGAACGCGTTTTGTGGAGTTTTAATACCTGTGGAACCGAGAGTTATAGTTTTCATTGATTTATTCTCCCTATTGTTATTACAAAATAATTATATCATACATAAAAGAGCGTGTCAATAAAAAACGCCCTGCCATACGGCAAAGCATTTCTTATTTATTTTTCTTCACGCCGTTCCCTTCGCCTTATACGAAGTCCCTCAACTATGCCAGCGCTCTTATTTTTGCCCATATATTTGGTGTAAAAATATCCAAAAAGGGAAAACACGGCCGCTCCGATGAAGTTTACGAACAAGTCCTTCATTGTATCAAAAAGCCCTATATCGAGATAGCCGTTTATGTGAAGCGATTGACCGTTGACGATAGTATCGCTGACTGCTATTTTCAGTGGGGTATTAATAGCTTCAGGGTTAAGCGCAACCGATGATATTGATGTCAGCACCGTGTCCCTCTGCATATCCGTTTGCAGAATAACGTCCGAACCGAACTCAAAGAATTCCCATAAAACACCTATTGACATGGAAAAGCAAAAAGATACGAGTGCCACAAAAATCGGCGATAGATTAAAGCTTATACGCTCGCTTCGATTGAGAATATCAATAAGTGAAAGTCCCATCGCCGCGGCGATAAAACCCGTGGTCGTGTGAAGGAGTGTGTCCCATATCGCGTACTTTTCGTAGTAACCGCCAATCTCACCGAGTATCTCCGCCGCGAAGATAAAAATAAGCACTATCTTTTCAAGCAGCGAGGGGAATTCTATCTGAAACGTTTTTGAAACAAACGGCGGCAGGAAAAACAGCGCAAGTGTTAAGGCACACATAAACGTGTGCTCGTAATTTTCCAAAACCACGGAACGCACGCCGATTGCGATTACTATTATCCGCAGAACAACAAACAGTATAAATGTCGAGCGGCTTCGTCTGTATTCGTTTGTAAGTTGTTTGAAAAAGCCTTCTTTTTTACTCATCATTGTACAGTGGCACATCACCGCGGACTTTTTACGTCCGCGGTGAGATAGTTTTTATTCGGAAGCGATTGTATTTACAGGTGCATCGGTTTTCTCTGTGCCAAGGTATTCGGGAAGCTTCATACCAGCCATATCGAACATTTCGTTCATCGGCGGAATAGCCTTCATCATACCCGAAACAAAGTTAGCTGTTGCAGTCTTGCCGTCAGCGCCGTTACTGCCCCCGTCCCAAACGGTAACCTTGTCAATCTTGAGATTCTTGATAGCCTCAACCTGAATTCTGGTGATTTCCTCAAGCTTGTCGGCAACCATAAGACGGATAGCGTCGTTGGACTCGCCGCCTGCACTCTTAACAATCTGTGCAAAGCCCTCTGCCTGCTTGATAAGCATTTCACGCATACCGTTTGCTTCTGCCTGCATCTTCATAAGAGTAGCATCCGCCTCACCCTTTGCCTGACGTCTTATCTTTTCAGCCTCAGCCTCTGCCTTAAGCTCGACCTGCTTCTTTTCAATCTCTGCCTTAACGAGGATATCCGCTTCAAGCGTTGCTTGTTCGAGCGATGCACGTGCAAGCTCGGCTGCCTTCTGTGCGGCGTAAGCCTCTTCGAGAGCCTTTGCTTCCTGAATCTTCTCAGCTGCGGTAGCGCGCTTTAACGCCTCTGCTTCACGCTCACGGCGTATTGCCTCAGATTCCGCAACCTGAACCTTCGCCTCGTTTTCACCCTTGTTCGCCTCGGAATTTGCGATAGATACGTTAATACGCTGATCTCTCTCTGCGTTAGCCGAACCGATAGCACCCTCGCGGTCTGCCTGCGCGACAGAAATCTTCGCGTCATTGATAGCCTTTGCAGCCGCTTCCTTACCGAGAGCCACGATGTAGCCGCTCTCGTCGGTAATATCGGTAACATTTACGTTTATAAGGCGAAGACCGATCTTCTTAAGCTCAGTTTCCACATTTCTCGAAACAGCCTCAAGAAACTTATCTCGGTCATTGTTAATTTCTTCAATCTCCATGGTCGCAACAACAAGTCGAAGCTGACCGAAGATTATATCCTTTGCAAGCTCTTGAATATCGTCAAGCTTGAGTCCGAGCATACGTTCAGCCGCATTCTGCATAACGCCTGCTTCTGTGGAAATACCAACTGTAAAGCGCGAAGGAACGTCAACACGGATATTCTGCTTTGAAAGCGCGTTGCGAAGGTCAACGTTTATCGACATGGGCGTTAAGTCAAGGAACTCAACAGCCTGAATAACCGGCCAAATGAATGCCGCGCCGCCGTGGATACACTTTGCGGAACGGGATGTACCGTCAGCATTGTTTCCGACTTTACCGTAAATGACCATAACCTTATCGGAAGGACATTTTCTGTAGCGGGATGCGATAACCACGAGCGTTGTTACAACAAGAAGCGCGATTACACAAAGAAGAATGAGAAGGTTTGATGTGTTAGGCATAATAATCTCCTTTCCGCCGCCATTTAGGCGGCACAAAAACAAATGAAATTTAAATGTGTTCGCTTTCGAACAATAAATTATTTTATCACTTTTTCGACCACTACAAGTCCGTTTTCGTCGGTTGAAACCACTCTAACCGCTTCACCCGTCTTAAACGCCTCGTCACTTGCCGAAATAGCATCTATTTCAATAAATCTGTCCTGAACGTTGATAGTTATCTTTCCTCTGCCCTGACCTTTAGGGGGGATGGGTATGTAAACCTCACCCGTCTTGCCAATGGCATATCCGAGCTGAATATTACCGCTCGACTGGAGCTTCATAACAGCCTTCATAAGATAAGCAATTCCAAAGAGCGCCGCGATACCGCACACAGCCGCAAGAACTATCGATAGCGCATTTCCAAGGCCGAAATCAAGGAAAACGATACCCGACCAGCCGCCAATGCAGAACATTGCAACAATACCGCGAACTGTGAAAAGTGTTAAGCCATCGTCGCCCGACGCCGCTTCGGAAACGTCAAATCCGTCGGTGTCTATATCAGTATCAATATCAACGTCCACATCGCCGCCGTCACCATCGCCGATACCGAAAAGCAGCAGTACCGTCTGAACGATAAGCACGAGCGTCGCAGGAATTGCAACAAGTGCAAAACCCTGTCCAAGTCCCGTGAGCGATTCCCACCAAGCAAACATATTATCCGCACTCCTTTACTAAAACATATCTGTCAAACTTTTCAAATTTTAAACACCTCATCATACATACCGCTTGCGTGCTGACGTATGAGAGTTGCATAATACGCCATTATTATGATACCGCATGCACGCTCAAGGCGCTTCCTTGTTCCCGCGCCATGTTCTTCGTAAGAGGACAACTCACTTGCTATAAGGTCGTAAATGTTTCCGTCAACCGTAGCCTCGTCGCGTACAAGACGGTCTATAAGCCGGCAAAGGTAGTCGTAAAGCTCCGACTCCGGAATGATATCATCGCTGGTGTCGTTTGCCTTGCCGTTAACGTACGTTAAAAGCCCCGCGATACGGTCGAGCTGCATTGAATCGCGCATCATATTTATTATAAGTATGCGCGCGAGCTGATCTTTATCATATCTCTTGTTTTTTGCGTTGGCAACCCAGCCGCGTTTGGTCCAGTTTTGGAGAGTTGATCCGTCAATACCGCATATTTCGCGAATCTGCGCAAGCATTATTCCGTCGGTGATATAGAATATCTTATTGAGAAATTCCATTCCCGTGACGTCACCCATTTTTGCCTTTTCCATTATGGTTCCGGGTATAAGTGTACTGTTAATTTCAAGCTTCATCATTTCACTCCCTTCGGGGGATATCTGTAATATGATTATATCATACGGTCACGTGATTGTCAATAGGGTTTTATAAATTTTTTACGCATCAAAAAAGCCTTTCCGTTTTGGAAAGGCTTTTGTAAGTTATTCAAGATCTGTGTACACCACGTGATGAGGGATATAGTCGCCCATCTGCGAGCTGAAAAGCCCCCATTCGAGCTGATCCCAGGTTACGGTGTTATCGTTGACGAGGATGTAGCGTACACAAGTGTCGTACGTTGCGTGCTCAGTCGGGGCTTCGCCCTCAAAACGAAGTATATATTTGTACTTCTGCACTATTTTCTCTCCGTCCTCATACCACGTGAGCGTATACGCTTCTCCATCGTATGAAAGGTCCTGCACGAAAAGCACAGGATACTCGTCCTTCACAGACTCGTAATACTCCTCACCGTATCTTGACGGATCACCAAGCTCGTAATAGTTCGCGAGTCGCACCGTGGCTTTCTGCTCCGGCACAGCGTTTACAAACTCAAGCCACCGCTCCTCACCGAAAGCAATATCTCCATTATGAAATCCAACGCAGCCGTCCTCTTCGGCATCCTCAAACGTATACGCCTTTGGAAGATTTTCGAGCGAAACGTATTCGGTTTTTATTACCGTGCAAGAAGAAAGCAGAAGCTTAATAAAAAGTAGTGCTATTATGTATTTCCTCACGCTATCACCTCAAAAACCTTCGAACTCCAAACACTTTTCTAAACTTCACAAGATATATTGTAACAAGATGTGTCGTTGCTATGTCATATACAACGAACGTAAAATTACACAGCGCAAAAAGCGGAAGGGTAAACGAAAAGTCTGTATCTTTTATGCCGATAATGTATCTTGCCATGAGTATTATAAGCATTAGCATCGTATTAAACGTGCTCAATTTAACTATCCACGCCAATACAGGATGAAGCCGTTCATACAGTGCCTTGAGTATCGGATAAATTCCGCCAAAGCAAAAATATACGAGCGCACCGAATTTATCCGGAAGCAGTAATAGTGAAAGCACACCCGTCACAAGCCATATAAGGTACGGGTATATGCCGCCCACTTCCATTACCGCAAGCATTATAAGAAGTGAACCGAGCGCAACGGCGGTAAGATCAAGCACTGTTATCACCGAGCCAAGATATAACAGCACAACTCCAAGAGCAGAAAGTATTGCGGAAAACGCTAGCTTTTTGCTTTTTTTCATAAACATCACTACAACCCTTTTTTCAAAGGCTTCCTTCCCCAATCGTATAACAGATAATAACTTAACAACAAGGTATCATATCCCCACCGCAGCACTCGCAAAGACAGTCTGCGCAGATAAGTCCAGTACATATATCGCACGCAGATGCGCCTCCGCCCTGAGATGTGCGATAGCCTCCGCCGTAATTTGCCGAAGTTTGCTTGATACGGTTAAGAACAGTTCTATATTCATTGTTGGTGGGATCAAGATAGCACGCAGTTTCGAGATACTTCTGCGCATCGTAATACCACCCCCGCTTTATCAAAACACAACCCTTAAGAAAGTTCCATTCAGCGTTTCTGGCGCTTTCAGCAACAGAGTCGAGTATCAGCTCGGCATCCGCATAGCGGTTGCTGTTGATAAGCTCGCGTACCCTTGCAAATTCCCCCCAAGAGGAGTTTGCGCTTGACTGCGACGAATACGAGGAATGTGAAGTTCCCGAAGCGCGTTCCTTCTGTATCTGGTCGTATGCTTCGTTGACTTCCTTCATTTTTTCCTCAACGAGATCCGCCAAGGGATTGCCCACGTAATTATCGGGATGATACTTTCGCGCAAGCTCTCTGTATGCTTTTTTTATATCCTCGTCGCTCGCATCGTGCGAAATGCCGAGTACCTTATACGGATCTGTCATATACCTTGTTCTCCATTCTCTCGTTTTTCGACTGCAGTGCCAGATTTGTACTTTCCGAGCACCTTATCGGCACACCCTGGCAGTCCGAGATAAATTATGTTCTTTATTATTTCGCCGTATTCGGGCGTATTTGTAAAATCAATAAGGTTAGCTGCCGACTCAACGCCCACAAGTTCCATAGTGAGTGCGCATTTGAGCGTTTCCGCCTCTTTTGACAGCTTGTTTTCGTCGCCGCAACTCTCACGAAGAGGATTATACGCTCCTGATTTGATATCGTCCGAAAAATCGTCGATAGCATCGATGACGTAAATAAACCGACCTATGTGGCGCCCTATTTCAGCGGCTATACGAGCCTCAGGACTGTCTTTTGCAAAACCGTATGAAGCCGCATACGCCATAAGCTCACCGAATGGCCCTGCCGCGCGGTCGATTGAGTGACAACCTTCACGCTCAAGTAAAGACAATTCACCAAGTCGCTCGGAGATATACGTCTCCGCTTCTTTATCAAATCGCGCACGTTTTCGCATACGTGCCGCAAACGGCACAAGCAATCTTGCCGCATGGCGTTTAAGGCCCCTTGTATCGGCAATATCGTCACGAAGCTTGTGATACGTGAGCACGGCGGAAAGCCTTGCCGTGTAGTCAAGCTGACTCGCGCCTACTATCACCGCGCGTTTCTTTGTAGGATGAGCAAGACATCGGTGGCGTTCAACCTTCCCTACCTCGCCCGTCAGCGCCATACGCACAAGCGCCAGAAACACGAAATCGTACGATAGCGACAGACGCGATGAGCAGCTTACACTTCGTCCGATAGCCTCGCAAAGACCGCAATAAATCGCGCGGTAAAGCTCGTATTCTTTTACACGAAGCTCCGCAGAAACGGGCTTAATATATCCGAACACGCGCATCACCCCCCCAAACACCTTTATATAATTTTACTCCTAAACCTTATATTGTCCCTTACAACAGATTGAACATTTTGTAAATCTTTTTGCTTTTAAACAAAAAGGGACACATAAATGTCCCTTTTCGCTTATTTTTCTATTACCTCACGTATCGCAGCAGTGAGCACCCTTGCTCCGCGCTCCTGCCCCATCTTGTTGGGATGATCCACCGCGCCGCGTTCTTCAGCCGTGATAGGTGCTATCGGAACGTAATAAAGGCGATTGTCGCTTTCTGCCAAATCGCCGATAAGCTTATTGAGCACCAAATCGTAACGTTGACCCATAAGACCGTACATCCAAAAAATATACGCATCGGGATACGCCGTGCGAATGCGCGCTATAAGATCTCGCGCACCGCTACCGAACGCATCTTCGCTCGCGCCGCCGCCGTTATCGTTAGTACCGCCATTTACTACAACTATATCAGGCACCCACGACTTAAAATCGTGTGGAACTGCACCGTTTCGTGTCTCGTAAGCATAAAAATCGGAAAAAAGTACGCCACGCTCGCCCGAACACGCGCGTATGATTCCCTGTCCAGATATAGCACACACGCGAATATCAGCCCCAAGCGCCTTTGCCGTGCGATATGCGTACGTTTCGGTAGCATCCTCATCAAAAGTGCTGTAAGGCGTTGTTGGGGTGTCTGAAAGCACTCCGAAGCCGCAGGTTATGGAGTCGCCGAAGAACTGCATTTTAAGCTTCGGTATTTCGGGCGGCAAAAGTATCTCGCATACATCACCGAGTACTTCAAAAGCAGATATTTTGATGGGGAACTCGCCAGCACTGACTCGGCGAAGGACCAGCGTATGCTCGCCCGCTCCGAGATTCTCTATAACGATTTTTGATTTACCGTCGATAATGCCGTATTTGCTCTCACGCCCGTCCACATCTACCTTCATATAAATCGTAACGTCTGTTTTGTAATCCTCGCGGAAGTGGATTATCGCACGCTCCCCGACAAAACGCACCGCAAATCCCGAAAGACTCCAAGAAAGCTCGAGTGCGCCTGTTTCATCGTATACGTGTCTGCCGAGAGTGATCTTGTCAAGTTCTTTTATTTCTGTAAATATGCGCATTATTTTCTCCAATACAAATATGAACCACGTATAGTGCGGCCCATACGTTATTACTTACCTTCTTGGTCAGCCTCGTCAATGTCCTTGCGAGTTATCTTAACTTCTTCAACAAGCTTGTCATCAACCTTAGTTACTTCAACATGTAAGCCTTCGAAGTCAAATTCAAGACCAACCTCTGGGAACTGTCCGAGCTGCATCGTAACCCAGCCGCTGACAGTCTGAGGAAGCTCTTCCTCTTCATCGGGAGTTATCTCGAAATGCTCAAATAACTCGTCTGTGCGCATATCCCCCGCGAAAGTTACAGTGCCGTCCACATGCTCGGTGACCATCTGCTCTTCAACCTCGTCGTGCTCGTCCCAGATGTCGCCCACAAGCTCCTCAAGCACGTCCTCAAGCGTTACTATACCCATTGTGCCGCCGTAGTCATCGAGCACGACTGCAATATGCGTTTTTTCCTGCTGGAACTGCGTTAAGAGCTTCGATATCTTAACGTGGCAGGTTATGAAAAACGGCTTCTTCAGTATTACTTCGAGCGTTTCACCCTTGCCGCGGCAGAGGTAGAAAAAGTCCTTCTCATGGAGTATGCCGATAATATTGTCGATAGTATCCTCGTATACGGGAATACGCGAAAATCCCGTTGTGTGGAATAGCTCCGTTATTTCCTCAAATGGAGTTTCCCTGTCTATTGCCGCAACGTCAACACGCGGTGTAATTATCTCTTCAACATCCGCATCGGTAAACTCGATAGCCGAGCGAATAAGCGCACCTTCCTGCTCGTCGATACCGCCGTCCTGCTGTGCCTCGTCAACTATAGTGATAAGCTCTTCTTCGGTGATAATATCTTCGTTATCAAGTCGGAATATTACTGCAAGCAGCTTTTTCCATATACGGAAAAAGAAATTAAGCGGCAAGAAAAGGACTACAAGAACACGCATTATGGGTGCAACGGTGAGCGCAAAACCGTCAGGTGCTTCCTTTGCCACACTTTTCGGGGATACTTCACCGAAAATGAGTACGAGCACCGTAGTTGCCGCGGTGGATATAGCCGCGCCGTTGTTGGGAAACCATTTGATGAACATAAGCGTAGCAATTGAAGCAAGTGCTATATTTACTATATTATTGCCTATGAGTATTGTGGAAAGAAGTGCGTCGTAATCATCCGAGAGCTTCAGGACCGTATCCGCACGCTTGTTGCCGTCGGATGCGAGATTTTTCATTCGCACACGGTTAAATGTATTAAATGCCGTTTCGGTCGCCGAGAAAAATGCGGACATACCGATAAGAATTACCATAAATATTATTGTTCGTATACTTTCGCCGTCTAGCATAATCTTCTCCTAAATTTATTTAACAGTTAATAAAAGTCGCACTATATCATATCATGGTGGAGAGATTTGAACAGCTTTTGCGGTATACATTAAAACACATCGTTGGGGAGGTTTGGGAATATCCATCATAACCTTAAAAGTCACTCCTTTTTGTATATTACTACTATTATACACGATAATATATGATTTTGCAATGGTTTTAGGGAAATTTTACCGTATAGTGAAAATACCCGCAAAAAATGCAGGGCGTGTCAAATCGGCACGCCCTGCGCATATTCACTTTTTCTTTTCGCTGCAGCCGCAAGCACGTTTATCCACACATTCACTTGCGTGCGGACAACCGATACACGTCTGTC
>JAZNLM010000071.1:0-22294 GCA_045579105.1 Candidatus Flemingiibacterium sp. | reverse complement strand
TTTTTTTGGAGCAGATGCTGCAAAATGCGGAAGTAAGCTTGCTTTTTTTGAAAGCGCATCCGCTGAAAGCGAAACGCCGGGAGCTATTGCACAGCCTAAAAATGCGCCGCTTGAGTCTATTACCGAAAATGTAGTTGCCACACCGAAACTTACGAGTATCATTGGCGGCTTGTATTTGCTTAATGCGCCAACTGCCGCGCCAACAAGGTCTGCACCGAGCTGCGTCGGATCGTCGGTCAGAATGCGAAGACCTGTTTTTGTTCCCACACCGAGTATGTGTACCCGAATGTTAAGCAGCATTTCGACTGCTCGGCGTACGGTTTCGGTGAGCATCGGTACGACCGACGAGCATATTGCGCCTTCAAAAATCTGTCCGCCAAATCCGCGCAAATTAAAAATTTCACGCAGCAGTGCCGCGTATTCATCCACGGTTTTTTTAGTATCGGTTGCAACCGAGGCGGTGGATACGAGTGTGTCGTCTTCCACAAAGCCGAGAGATATTTTATCGTTTGCGATATTGTATGTAAGAAGCATCTGCTTATCTCATTTTCTGGTTGTAGTAATCAACGATACGCGTGATTATTGTACCAAGGGCAATATTTACAACAAATTCGACGATAAAGTTTATTCCTATGACAGTCAAATAAAGGAATCCGATTGGCGAGGAAGCGCCGTTAGCCTCTGCGGCGCCTGCAAGGTAACCGTAGAAAATAGACATCATCCCGAGAGCGAATATTCCCGTATTGACGACAGGTGTCAGTATGCTTGCTGTAAGAGTTGCAACCAAGGGCGACTTTTTTGCTATAGGTTTATATACAAGTCCTGCTATACCACCCGCGGCCGTTCCTTTGAGAAAGCAAAGAATAATGGTGGCAATAAGGTTATACTGAAGCATTGGAACAAGTGTGCCGCCGTCAGGACCGATTCCCATAATAAATACGGTAGCGCTGAAAATGAATCCCAAAAATGCACCGCATTTAGGACCGTAAATTGCTGCACCAATTATGATGGGGGTGAGAGCCAGAGTTATTGGAAAAGGTCCGATTTTAATGAATGTGCAGAATATTTGCAGAGCAATAACTATTGCTGCAAGTATCGCGTACATTGTCAGTTTATGGATCTTTTCGTGTGTGGTTTTGCGTGTGCTCATAATTTCCTCCTGCTGCCGTTCACGCTTTGCGTGATACAGCGCATATTTATTTCACAAAGATGTTTTGTGATGGCTTAATTATATCACTCACTTTGTGTGTTGTCAAGGAAAACTTGATCGGATGATTTTTAAAAAGCAAAATTATCAAAAAACAGCATTTTAATATTCATTTTCGGTTGACAAATTTGCCAAGTTAAGTTATAATATATTATATATAATTAAAAATATGCCCGTTTTAGGGCGAAAGGATTTTCAAATGGTACGCAGTATGACTGCTTTCGGCAGATCTACCTCTGTCGGGAGCGAAAGCGGTAAGAATATAACCGCAGAACTTAAGAGTGTTAACAATCGATATCTCGACTGCACGGTCAAGATTTCGCGTATGTACAGTTTTTTAGAGGACAGAATCCGTCAGTACGTTCAGCAGAGTGGTGTCGCACGCGGTAAGCTTGATGTATATATCGGCGTTGAGGTGGTCGAGAATGTTGGTATGACGATAGATATTGACCGCGCGCTTGCAGAGAGTTACATAAATGCTCTCAAAACGCTTCGTGACGAGTTCGGTCTTCCCGACGATATCTCGGTGATGAAGGTTGCGCAGTACCGCGACATATTTACCGTAACCAAGCCCGAAGAGGATGCGGAGCGCGATTGGCTTCTTATTAAGCCCGTGCTTGACGAAGCTATCGCAGCATTTGTAAAGGTTCGTGAGGCTGAGGGTGAGCGCCTTAAAGCTGACATAATGGACAAACTCGAAAAGATAGAAGGACTCGTTGCAAAGATAAAAGAATTCTCCGAGGACGATATCTCCTCCTACAAGACCAAGTTCGAAACCCGTCTTAAAGCGCTTCTCGCAGACAATGCTGTTGAGCTTAACCCCAATATGGTGCTCACCGAATGCGCAATATACGCTGACCGCGTTGCTATCGACGAGGAGCTTGTACGTCTTGGCTGTCACTTCACGGCGATGCGTGAGATTTTTGAGGCAAACGAGCCTATCGGACGCAAGCTCGACTTCCTTATGCAGGAGATGAACCGCGAAACCAACACTATCGGCTCGAAGGCAAGCAATGTGGACATCGCGGCTATCGTGGTTGATATCAAGAGCGAGCTTGAAAAGATTCGTGAGCAGATACAGAACATCGAATAAGGTGTTTGAAAGAGAGGTCAGACTGTGAAATTTATAAATGTAGGCTTTGGAAATATGGTTGCCGCCGAGCGTGTGGTTGCTGTTGTAAGCCCGGACAGCGCTCCGATAAAGCGCCTGATACAAGACTCAAAGGACAGCGGCAGAGCTATAGACGTAACCTGCGGTAAGCGAACCCGTGCGGTAATCATTACCGACAGCGAGCACGTTATTCTGTCTGCTTTCCAGTCGGAAACGATATCCAACCGCCTGTCCGACCGTGATGAGGGTGAGGATGCCGACGAGATCGACGAGGAGGTTTAAGGCTATGAAGAAGGGGATTCTGATAGTCATCTCCGGACCGTCTGGAAGCGGCAAGGGTACGGTGATAAAGCGTATTATGGAATATGACAGAAGCTTTGTTTACTCGGTGTCGGCAACGACACGTGCGCCGAGAGTTGGAGAGAAGCACGGTGTTAACTACTACTTCATCGACCGTGCGGATTTTGAAGCGCGTATTGCGGCAGATATGATGTTTGAGCATGCAGAGTACTGCGGTAACTATTACGGCACACCGAAAAAGGAAGTTACTGAAAACCTTGAGGCAGGGCGTAACGTCATTCTCGAGATTGAGGTTGAGGGCGCGATGCAGATAAAGGAAAAGTGTCCCGATGCTCTGCTTGTTATGATAGCTCCGCCGGATTTCGAAACGCTTGAAGCAAGACTCCGAGGCAGAGGCGATGATGTCAGTGAGGAGGTCATACTTAATCGCCTTGCAACAGCTAAAAAAGAGCTTTCAAAGCTCGGAGAGTACGATTACATCGTGGTGAACGGTGACAACATGGTCGACGAAGCCGCGCATGATATAATGGACATCGTGTATGCTGAAACGCATCGCGTGTCGAGAAACAACGATTTTACAAGTAAATTTTTCGCCTGATTAGGCACAATTTAAATTTCAAAAATATTTTGTACCGCCGCCATCGCGGCAGAATGGAGATTATAATGATTTATCCTTCAGTTGAAGAACTCACCCAGAACGGCAAATTCAATCGCTATATGCTCTGCATCGCAACCGCAAAGTGTGCGCGTATCGTTACCGACGAATACGTTCATCAGCGCGAGCAGGCTGAAAAGCTTATCGCAAACAAGGAAACCGACAAGTCGCTCGCTTCCATGATCAAGCGTGATATCCGCGACGAGAAGGCTGTTAAAAATGCGCTTAACCGTCTTTATCAGGGAGAGTACAAAATAGACGAGAACTCAATTGACCTTTCCGGTCAGAACTGATGTCTAACCAAAACTCACCGCGCGTTGCCAAGGTTCGCATACTCGATCTGCCGTATGCGGCGGATCGTGAGTATGACTACAGTATACCGGACACGCTTGCCGGTCACCTAAAGCCCGGCTCAATTGTTTCGGTGAGCTTTGGCGCATCACGCCGCAGTGCTGTAGTAACTGCACTTTCCGACACCTCGGAATACGACAACTTAAAGCCCGTGCTCTCTCTCGCAGACGATGTTTTTTCGCTTTCGGGAGAACTGCTCGGGCTGTGCGCGTTTTTAAATGAGCGCACGTTCTGCTCGTTCGGCGAAGCGGTACAGACTGTACTTCCGAGTGGAGCGAGTACGCTTTTTAAGAAAAAACGCGACCCCGTGGAGAGATATTACTGTATTGCCAAGGATGTATCAGGGATTCGGCTTGGTGCAGCTGAGAAGCGTGCCGCAGATTTAATCTCTGACGGTGAAAAGAGTGCAACAGAGCTTAAAGAATGCGCTAACGTATCGCCTGCAACGCTTAAAAATATGGTGTCGAAGGGCATACTTTCGCTTCGTGAAGCTGTCCTCATACGCAACCCGTACGCAGGTCGCGGCAAGGTGACGGACGATAACACTTTGAGCGAGTGTCAGTCACGTGCGGCAGAAACGCTGTCGAAGCTTGCGCTCTCAAAAGAGCCTTGTGCCGCGCTTTTGTATGGCGTGACGGGAAGCGGTAAGACTCGTGTTATAAAATCCGTTATCGACGACGTTATAGCGAGCGGTCGTTCGGTTATTCTGCTTGTGCCCGAGATTTCATTAACGGGACAGACGGTTGATTTGTTCTGCGGATATTTCGGTGAGCGCGTGGCGGTTATACATTCATCGCTTTCCGAGGGTGAAAAGCTCGATGCGTGGAAGCGTATTCGCGCACACGAGGTTGATGTGGTTATAGGTACGCGCTCAGCGGTGTTTGCGCCGCTTGACAACCTCGGTATGATAGTCATAGACGAAGAGCAGGAGCACACCTATAAGTCAGACATGACTCCCAGGTATCACACGCGCGACATGGCACGTTACCGTGCGGCGAAGAACAACGCACTTATGCTGCTTGCTTCGGCAACTCCGTCGCTTGAGTCGTATTACCGCGCAAAAGAGGGTATATACACGCTTGTCACGCTTGATGAGCGCTATGGAAACGCGAGGCTGCCCGAGGTTAAAATAGCTGACCTTCGTGTCGACACGTTAAAGGGGCGTATAACGCCGCTTGGCGCAGAGCTTCGTGATGCTATACGGGAAAATCTCAAAAAAGGTGAGCAGACGATACTGTTCGTGAGCCGCCGCGGATACAATAATTTTGTGAGCTGTCTTAAGTGCGGCGAAGCGGTGACATGTCCGAACTGCTCGGTGTCGCTGACCTATCACCGCGAGGGCGATAACGGCATTCTGAAATGCCATTATTGCGGTTACACGGAAAGTGTTCCCGAAGCTTGCCCGAAATGCGGCTCGGAGCACATCACGCGAAAGGGATTTGGTACACAGCTTGTTGCCGAGGAGCTTCACGCGCTTTACCCCGAGGCGAGGATACTCCGACTTGACGCGGATGCGACGGGCACGAAATTCTCGCACGATGTAATACTTTCAAAATTTAGAAATCACGAAGCCGATATCCTTATCGGTACGCAGATGGTGACGAAGGGACACAATTTTCCTGACGTCACACTTGTTGGCGTTATAAACGCAGACAGCGCTCTTTATCTCGACGATTTTCGCGCGACCGAGCGTACGTTCGCACTGCTCACGCAGGTTATAGGCAGATCAGGTCGTGCCGACAAAGCAGGTAAGGCTTTAGTACAAACGTATAATCCCGATAATGAAACCATAAATTTAGCCGCGGCGCAAAATTACGTGGGCTTTTACGAAAGCGCGATAAAACTTCGCAAACAGCTTGCGTTCCCACCGTTCTGCGACTTTTTACTGCTTGGCATACACGGCGAGGACGAGCCGTCTGTGCTTGAGCTGACGCTCGGGCTTGACAAGAAGCTACGGGAGTACACAAGAGGAGAATATTCGGATATCCCGATGTATATTTTCGGTCCGTTTGAAGCGCCGATTTACAAGGTTAATAACGTGTACCGAATGAGAATAATTATAAAATGTCAGATTACGAAGCGTGTGCGTGAGCTTGTTTCACGTCTGCTTGCAGATTTTCCGAAGGCGAGTCAAAAGGCAGCGATAAGCGTTGACACAAATCCAGCTTCGATGTAATCTA
The DNA here is from genome assembly GCA_045579105.1 of Candidatus Flemingiibacterium sp. Taxonomy (GTDB): domain Bacteria; phylum Bacillota; class Clostridia; order Oscillospirales; family CAG-272; genus Flemingiibacterium. Next base: position 16,490 of record JAZNLM010000071.1, on the reverse strand, counting down.
AGTCCTTTCAGGAGGTTATAAATAATGGCAAAACTGAACATAGTAAAGGATGGAGATCCCATTCTTCGCAAAAAGAGCCGTCCAGTGGATGTTATAGATGATCGCATCAAAACTCTTGCTGCTGACATGGTCGAAACCATGCACGCTGCAAATGGCTGTGGACTTGCCGCTGTGCAGGTTGGAAAGCTTCGACGTATGGTGGTAGTTGAGGTCGAAGAGGGCAAGACTTACGTTATGATCAACCCCGTTATCACAAAGCGTGAGGGTAATCAGCAGGACGTTGAGGGCTGTCTGTCTGTTCCGAATCAGTGGGGCATTACCGACAGACCTATGACCGTTACCGTAAAATACACAGGTCTTGACGGTAAAACGCATACAGTTACCGGTTCGGAGCTTGCGGCGCGCGCATTCTGTCACGAACTTGACCACCTTGAGGGGGTACTTTTTACAGACAACGTAGTTCGTATGCTCGACCCTGACGAAGTGGAGGCGTAATGCTCTTATGAAGTCGAAAATCCTTTTTATGGGCACGCCCGATTTTGCAAAGATACAGCTTGAGGCACTTATAGGTGCCGGCGCAAATGTTATCGGTGTTGTTACCCAGCCAGACAAGCCCAAAGGACGTAAGATGATACTGACTCCGCCGCCCGTTAAACTGTGCGCCAAGGAAAATGGTATTACTGTTTATCAGCCGCAGACACTTCGCGGCGATGAATTTGCAAAAACTCTTGATGAGCTTGCACCCGATATCATCATTGTTGCGGCGTACGGAAAGATACTTCCCGAGAACGTGATAAACTATCCAAGGCTCGGTTGTATCAATGTACACGGTTCACTTTTGCCAAAATACCGTGGTGCCGCGCCGATACAGCGTGCTATCATCGACGGCGAATCTGAAACGGGAATCACCATAATGTATATGGACGTGGGACTTGACACGGGCGATATGCTCTCGAAGGTTGCTGTGCCGATTGGGCTCGACGACAACTTCGAAACTATGCATGACAAGCTTGCCGAGGCTGGTGCAAAGCTTCTTCTTGAAACCGTGGAATTGCTTGAAAACGGTACGGCTTCGCGCGAAAAGCAGGACGATGGTAAGTCGACCTATGCGGCGAAGATTGAAAACGCCGACTGTGTGCTCGATTTTGACACGGATGCGATTTCGGTACACAACCGTATACGCGGATTGTCGCCGTTCCCACTTTCTGTTGCGATGCATAATGAGCGCGCGCTTAAAATAGTCGCCTCACAGCTTGGCGATACTGAAAAAACGCATGAAAATCCCGGCGAGGTTTTAAAATGTGATTTTGCGGGCGGATATATCGAAGTTGCGTGTAAGAAAGGCTCTGTGCGTGTCACGGGAGTGCTTCCCGAGGGTAAGTCGCGCATGAGCGCAAAAGACTTCATTAACGGCAGAAGAATAGCCGAGGGCGACAGACTTTTGAAATATTCTAAATAAATTTTCAGAGGTAAAACATGTATTTCTACGGCTTTGATATGACGTACCTTGTATTGGTACTTCCGGCGGTCATATTTGCGTTTTGGGCGCAGATGAACGTTAAAACTACTTTCTCAAAATATACCAAGGTAGCAACCTCACGTGGACTTACCGGCGCTATGGCGGCAAGACGAATACTCGATGCAAACGGACTTACTAACGTACGTATCGCACAGGTGGCAGGCGACCTTACCGACCACTTCAATCCGAAGGACAACACCGTTTATCTTTCCGAAACCGTTCACTCTGTATCAAGTGCAGCGGCGGTTGGAGTTGCGGCTCACGAGGCGGGACACGCTGTTCAGCACGCTGTAGGATATACGCCGATGAAGTGGCGCGCGGCTATCATACCGATAACCAATATCGGCTCAGGTCTTGCAATGCCGCTTGTGCTTCTCGGTATTGTGCTTTCTTTTCCGACACTTGCATATATCGGAGTCCTTGCGTTTGGACTGTCTACTCTATTTCAGCTTGTAACGCTTCCGGTCGAATTTAACGCAAGTAACCGAGCGATGGACGCGCTTGCCACATCGGGTACGCTTGAGGGTGATGAGCTTAAGAGTGCCAGAAAGGTACTCACTGCGGCGGCACTGACTTACGTGGCGGCACTTGCGGTATCACTTGCAAACCTTTTGAGGCTCTTTTTGCTTGTTCGCGGCGGCGACAGAAGACGAAGATAATGGATAAGAAGAACTACACGGCCCGTGAGGCGGCGTATCGCTCGCTTATTGCGTGCGAGCGTGACAAAAAATATTCTAGCCTTGAGATTGACGCATCAATACGCCGCTTTGGTCTTGAAGGCGCGGAGAGCGGTCTTTACACCGCGCTTGTGTACGGTGTTATCGAGAGGCGTTTGACGCTTGATTATATAATTAACAGGCTTTCCAAAAAGCCGACCGAGCAGCTTGACTGCGAGGTTGTGGTATTACTCCGCCTCGGCCTTTATCAGATAATATGGATGGACCGTATACCCGACAGCGCGGCTGTTAGCGAAACGGTCAATCTCTCAAAGAAAAGTTCACCGCGTGCTGCATCGTTTATAAACGCAGTTCTGCGAAACTTTATTCGCACATATGGCAAGGATAATTTGCCATATCCCGAAAGGGAAAATCTTCGCGAGTATCTTTCGGTGCGCTACTCAGTTGGCCTCGGCGTGCTCGACACGCTTATGGAGTCCGTCGATGATATTGAGGCGCTTTTGTCTTCGTTTGACCATCAGCCTGACGTTACACTTCGCGTGAACACGCTTAAAGTGTCACGCGATGAGCTTCTTAAAATTCTCGCTGAAAGCGGCGTTGAAGCCGTACCGACGGCGTATTCACCATACGGTGTAAGACTTACACAAAAATCGCTTCGCGGTCAAGTAATGGAACTTATTTCGTCTGGCATCGTCTATATACAGGACGAGGCATCGCAGATAGCAACTCTTGCGGCATTGCCTATGCCCGGCACCAAAGTTATCGACACCTGCGCATGTCCCGGTGGAAAGAGTTTTTCTGCCGCGATACTTATGGAGAATTGCGGTGAGGTTAAAAGCTTCGACTTACACAAAAATAAACTTTCGCTTACCAGTAAGGGCGCGGAGCGTCTTGGTATAACGATAATCGAAGCACGCGAGCAGGACGGTTCAAAGCGAAATGATGAGCTTGTAGAATACGCAGACACGGTTATATGCGACGTGCCGTGCTCGGGACTCGGTGTTATTGCGAAAAAACCTGAGATACGCTACAAATCCAGAGATGATTTCGCAAGACTTCCCGAGATACAGTATGCGATACTTAAAAATTCGAGCGCCTATGTGAAACCTAATGGCGTACTCATCTATTCCACGTGTACGGTGAACAAAGCAGAAAATGAAGCTGTCGTATCGCGCTTCCTTTCGGAAACATACGGATTTGCCGCCGAGGATTTTTCGGTTGGCCCAATAAAAAGCGAGGGCGGCAAACTCACACTGATGCCGCACATACACGGCACAGACGGATTTTTCGTGGCAAAATTAAGACGTAAATAAGGCGGAAACAAAAGATTATGCTGACTGTTAGTGGCAAGGCAGACCTTTTATCAATGAATATACCCGAGCTTGAAGAGTTCCTTCGCGAGCTTGGCGAGCCGAAATATCGTGCAAAGCAGATATTCTCATGGATGCATCGCGGGGTTGGTATCGACGGTATGACTGATATTTCGAAAAAGCTTCGAGAGAAGCTTCATGAAACGGCAATTGTCGATATCCCAGAGATTGAACAGAAGCTTGTATCAAGGCTTGACGGAACTGTGAAATACCTCTTCGCGCTCGAGGACGGAAACGTGATAGAGAGCGTTTTTATGCGCTATAAGCACGGCAACACTATATGCATATCAAGTGAGGTCGGCTGTCCTATGGGCTGTAAATTCTGCGCATCGACCATCGGCGGACTTGTAAGGAAGCTCCGTCCTGCGGAGCTTCTCGGACAGATAATCGCCGCAGAACGCGATATGGGCGAACGCATATCCAACGTGGTTATGATGGGGATTGGCGAACCGCTTGACAATTTTGAAAATACACTTAAGTTTTTATCGCTTGTTGGCGACCCCGCAGGGCTTAACATCGGCTCTCGGCACATTTCGCTTTCAACATGCGGACTTGTTGACAAAATAGACGAGCTTGCAAAGCACGACTTACAGATAACGCTGTCCATTTCGCTTCATGCGGCAGACGACGAAACGCGCTCGTCAATAATGCCCGTCAACAACAAATGGAACATCGCCGCACTGCTTGACGCGTGCAGACGTTACTACGCAGTGACAGGACGGCGAATATCCTTTGAATATACACTTATATCGGGTAAGAACGATTCTGCGGAATACGCAAGAAAGCTTGCTTCGACCTTGAAACATGGCCTTTACAGAAACTCAAAGCCTTTCCCGATACACGTCAATTTAATTCCCGTAAACGAGGTTGAGGAAAGCGGATTTTCCCGTTCGGGCGCAGAAGCCGTCAAAAAGTTCTGCGACACGCTCAACTCCCTTGGCGTAAACGCAACGGTAAGACGTAAGCTTGGCGGAGATATAAACGCGTCCTGCGGTCAGCTAAGACGCGCAAAGATGAAAGAAAGCTCGGAAGGTTAAACTTCCGTGTATGATAAACAGTTACATAAATAACGTGTGATCCTATGGGCAATCCCAAAAGAGAGGAATGATCGGATAAATGAATTTTTTCGGAAAGAGTGACACGGGCAAGATGCGTACTGCCAATCAGGACAGCTACGCAATCCGTCCGATTTCAAAAAATGCAACACTCTGCGTCGTTTGCGACGGTATGGGCGGTGCAAAGAGCGGTAACGTCGCGAGTGAAACTGCAATGTCTGTATTCTGTGACAGCGTAGCGAAGTACTGCGAGCCGAAGACTACCAAGTTTAAAAAGCTCAAAGTGTCGAGTGATGACGTTTGTGTGATCCTTGACGATGCGGCAAGGGACGCTAACAGCGCGGTATACGAAAAAGCGCAAAGCTCGCCCGACTATGAGGGAATGGGTACCACGCTTGTGGCTGCGCTTTTCGTTAACGATATTGCGTATGTTATCAACATCGGTGACAGCCGTATGTACCTTATCTCGGATAACACGATCACACAGGTAACGCACGACCATTCATACGTTCAGCACCTTATAGACAGCGGTACATTAAGCGTTGAAGATGCACGAAACCACCCATTCCGCAACCGAATAACGCGCGCTGTAGGCGTTGACGAGGATATCGAATGTGACATATTCTCTGTTGAGCTTGCAAACCTTGAGGTGGGATATCTTCTGCTTTGCTCGGATGGACTTTGCGGCGTACTTCTTCCCGAGGATATTTACGCGCTTGTTTCGTCTGACCTTGATATCGACATAGTTCTCGACACAGATGCAGAACTTGCTGACAAGACCGAGCGCCTTATTGCCGCTGCTAATGAAGCAGGCGGACCCGACAATATCACCGCGGTGCTGATTAAATACGTAAAGGAGCAGGCGTGATGGATATTTACGAGAAATACGTCGGTCAGGTGTTTGACAGACGATACAGAATAAATAAAGTCATCGGCATCGGCGGTATGGCGGTTGTATTTGAGGCGACTGACATTCTTATGCGCAGAAACGTTGCCGTTAAGATGCTCAAGGATGAGATCAACAACGATACGCAGTCGGTAAAGCGCTTTATCAACGAGAGTAAAGCCGTTGCTATGCTTTCTCACCCTAATATTGTAAATATTTACGACGTTTCGGTTAAGGAAGATCTCAAATATATTGTAATGGAGCTTATTGACGGTATTACGCTTAAAAACTACATTCAAAAGAAGGGTGTACTTTCATTAAATGAGATTATAAGCATAACCGAGCAGATACTTTTGGCGCTCGATCACGCGCACCAGAAGGGAATAGTTCACCGCGATATCAAGCCTCAGAACATTATGATGCTCAAAAACGGTGCTATCAAGGTTGCAGACTTTGGTATAGCAAAGCTTCCCAACGCGGAAACACTTACCATGACAGATAAGGCTATCGGTACTGTATTCTATATAAGCCCCGAGCAGGCCAGCGGCAAGCCGATAGACCGTCGAAGCGATATTTACGCGCTCGGTGTCACTATGTACGAGATGGCGACGGGTAAGCTTCCATTTACAGCAGATAGCCCTGTTACAGTTGCTATAATGCAAGTCAAGAACCGTCCGCGTCCGCCGCGTGAGCTTAACGCATCAATTCCGATAGGACTTGAGCAGATAATACTCAGTGCAATGGAAAAGAGTCCAGATAATCGCTTCCAGAGCGCGGCGCAGATGCTCCGTCACCTGGCACAGATAAAGAGCAATCCGCGTACCGTTTTCAAAATGCCGAAAACGGACACGTCTTCGGACAGCTCAGCTTCCGGCGGACAAAATCTGCCGTCCAACGTTAAAAAGCTAACGCCTCAAAGACGCGCTAATCGCTCTATGTTCCCCGTTATCGCGGGTGTTGCGAGCGCGTTCCTCATTGTGTGCTGTATCAGCGCGGTCATAGTTTTGTCGAAGCTTTTTGAGGTGACGACTACGGACACTTCGAAGTCAATAACGGTTCCGAAGTTCGTTGATACTATCTACAGCGAGGGGCTTGAACAACAGCTTGAATCTACATTCTACAACGTAGAGGTCAAATATATCTACGACGGTGAGTATGACAGAAATGTTATAATCGCGCAGGATCCGGAAGAAGGTGCAAAACGCAAAGTGAATCCGGGCAAGGGACAAAAATGTGAGCTTACTCTTACAGTTTGCTGGGGTGCTGAAACTGTTGAACTTGGGGACTACGCATACGATGATGCGCGCGATGCTATGATTGAACTTCGCAATCTAGGCCTTATTCCTGTTGAAGTTCGTGAACAGCACGAGTATATCAGCGAGGGCTACGTTATCCGTACCGACCCCGAGCCGGGCACCACCTTGAAGGTCGGCGAGCAAGTGACAATTTTTGTCAGCAGCGGTCAGGAGCTTGAATATATTGAAACTCCAAAATTTGAAGGCTGCACCGAAGCAGAGGTTATGAAGATGCTTGAAGAATACAAGCTTAACCTTGGCGACGTGCGCAGTGAGCACAATGACAGCGTGCCTGCAGGACAGTGCATCAGTCAAAGCCGTGCGGTTGGTGAACAGATACCGATAGGCACGAAAATAGGCTTTGTTATGAGCCTTGGTCCAAAGCCTGCCGATACTACTGAAGGCATAGATACTTCCGATTCCTCGGACGTGGGTGAGCCTTCAGATGACGGCGAAGATTGGTAATCTCATCGGAGTGACTATTTGATGGAACTTAAATTTAAGGGTAAAATCATCAAGGGCGTCGGCGGCATATACGCGATACGCATTACTACCAGTGATGCAGACGAGCTTCGCGAAAACGGAGTAAAGCTCGACGGGGACACGCTCTTTTGCAAAGCGCGCGGGGCTTTTCGCCACGAAAAGCTCACCCTTCTCGTCGGCGACGAGGTTGTAATTCGCGTCGATACCGAGCTTGCAAGTGCGGCAGGTGCGGATTCACGTGCCGGCAGAGAAGGCCGCGAGGAAGCGTGCGGTGGAGTTATGATTGAGGAAGTGATGCCTCGTTATAACGAGCTTATTCGTCCGCCAATGTCAAATCTTGATATCATTTTCGCAGTGGTTGCGGCGGCAAATCCTGATCCGGCGCCGTCAACGCTTGATAAGCTTATTACCATAGCCGAATACAAAAAAATAACCCCCGTTATCGTTATAACCAAGGCTGACCTTGCGCCGGATACGGCAGAGCATTACGCCCGAATCTATAGAAAATGCGGTTTTACTGTGTTTGTGGAAGGCTTTGGTATCGGCGGCACGCTGCTTGAAGAGTTCATTCGCAAAAACGGCGACAAGGTTTCCGCGTTTGCAGGCGCATCGGGTGTCGGAAAATCTACGCTTATGAATCGCCTTTTTCCATCACTCGGACTTCAGACAGGCGAGATTAGTGAGAAAACGCACCGCGGAAGACACACTACTCGCCATATCGAGCTTTATCCGCTTTCGGCACAGCTTGGCAGTGAAGCGCACGGATATCTTGCAGATACACCGGGATTTGGTATGCTTGATTTCATGCAGTTCGATTTTTACACAAGGGCAGACTTGCCTTATGTATTCCGTGAATTTGAGCCGTATATCGGTGCTTGCAAGTATACCAAATGTACGCATACCAAAGAGGACGGCTGTGCTATACTCGAGGCGGTGAAGTGCGGAGAAATTCCAAAAGAGCGCCATAAGAGTTATCTTGAATTTTATGAGGTGCTTAAAAATAAGCACGAATGGGACAAAAAATGAGTCGTGACTGTTACATTTTTACGGGCGGTCAGGTTTTCGCCGACACACTTTGTGAGATAACCAACGGAAATATCGATGATGCATTTATCATCGCCGCCGACAGTGGATATAAACTTGCAAAGCGTTTTGGGGTGAAGCCCGATATGCTTCTCGGCGACCTTGATTCGCTTGACAGGGAAAGTCTTGACGGGTGCGAGCTTTCCGAAATCGAAAAAATCATCGTGTCACCCATAAAGGACGATACCGATACGCAGCTTGCCGTTGACACGGCAATATCGCGCGGCGCCGAGCGTATCTTTATAGTCGGCGGACTTGGCGGACGTCTTGACCACACGCTTTCAAGCGTATTTCTGCTTGAGTACATTGCCGAAAAGGGCATAAACTGCGTTATGACGGACGGCAAAAACCGTGTGCGTGTTATACGCGCCTACACGGAGCCGGTATGCTTGTCAGTCGCTCGCGAATACAAGTATCTTTCGCTTGTTGCGTTGACGGACGTATGCCGCGGCGTGTCAATATCAGGCGTGTACTATCCGCTTGACAGTGTGGAGTTAACGCGCAAATATTCGTTTGCGGTAAGTAACGAAATAACAGCGGACTTTGCAGAGATTACTCTGTGTCACGGCACGATGCTTGTTATTGAAAGCGGAGATTAACAACTCCCGATTTTCCGCATAAACTACAGTGAGCGTGAAAACTGCTTAAACTGTCAGATTTATGAAGGGAATCTCGCCAATGAAAGTCGTTGTTATGAAATCCCCTAGGATGTTCGTTCCGCTCTTGCGGCGGATATTCGGGATAAAGAAAAAGTGAACATAGAAAAGCGGTATGCCTTGAGCATACCGCTTTTTGCTTTTATTTATGCATTTTTTCGTTTGCTTGTCCGTATACATTACTATGGAAAACTTTGTACCATTGGAAATAGCTCAGTGCTTACCTTGGCAAGTACTTTCTGAAATATCGAAAGTGGCTTCGACGAAGGGGATACGTTCAGATGAAATAAACGAAATACGTCTTCGTTCGTGCGGAAGAGCAAGTGTTACCTGTCGAGGTGAGAATTTTTTTCTTGATGCGGATATCTCTGAAAAGAATATAAACGAATGTGTGACAAAGCTTTGCCGCGGTTCACTTTACGCCTACGGCGAGAGTGTACGACGGGGATATATTACGCTTGACGGCGGAGTACGTGTGGGAATCTGCGGTACTCTCAGCGCGGACGGGCGTGCGCTTTGCGCCATAACCTCGATAAATATCCGTATTCCCCATATAATACGCGGCGTTTCGGGAAAGGCTCTCGAATTTTGTACCCGTGACAAGCGTGTACACTCTGCGCTGATATACTCTCCGCCGGGCGGCGGAAAAACCACGTTGCTTCGTGACATAGCCTCAAACCTTGCTGTAAAATATCGCGTTGCCTTGATTGACACGAGAAGTGAGTTGTGGATACCCGAAATGTTTTCGGGTACGATGTGCGATGCGCTTGTCGGGTACGCAAAAGCAGAAGGTATAGAGATAGCCACGCGTACACTTGCGCCCGAGCTTATCGTGTGCGACGAGATTGGCGATACGGACGAGGCTCGTCAGATACTATCCGCCGCTATGTCAGGAGTTCCGATAATAGCAAGTGCGCACGCTTCAAGCGTGTCCGAACTCATATCGCGGCAGGGTATCAGGCTGCTCCACGAGGAACGTGTTTTTTCGGGGTATATCGGAATTGAACGCGAACGCATAAATGGACGGCTTAGCCGAAGCTATATATTCGATTTTTCTGCGCGGGAGGAAATGGATTGACACGCTTGTTTGGTGCGGCGATAATATTTTTCGCGTGCAGTGCTGTGGGATTTTTCGCATCTAAAATGTACAGCTGCCGAGTAAAAGAGCTCGAAGCGTTTGCCGCACTTGTTTCATATATCGGTGCGCAAATAGACGGATTTTTAACACCGCTTGACCGAATATATGCCACAGTAAAAAATCACGTGCTTGAGGAGTGCTTCTTTTTAAAAGTACTCCGACAAAGCGGCGGAGTCGAGGCAATGCGTATGTGCCGCCATTCTCTGCATCTCACGGACGGTGAATATGTGGAACTTGAACGTTTTTTTGAGGGACTTGGGCATCACGATGCTGACCAAGAAGCAAAACACTGTGTTTATTTTGAAAAACGCATAAGAGGTTTTGCTGAAACAGCGCGTGCAGAGCTGCCTTCTAAAGGACGTTTGTGTCGTACTATCGGTATGCTTTTCGGTATAATGCTTGCGCTTGTGCTTTTATAAGTAAATGAAAATTTGGGGATTTATATGGACGTAACGTTGATACTTAAAGTCGCGGGCATCGGACTTACCGTGAGTATTGCATATCAGCTTCTTTCGCGTTATGGACGCGACGAGCAGGCGGTGCTTGTGAGCCTTGCGGGAATTATTATAGTTATGCTTATGTTGGTTGATAAGCTCGGCACACTTTTTTCAAGTGTACGCTCTGTGTTCGGGTTTTAGATATGCTAAAATACTGCGGCGCGGCGCTGTGTGCGCTTATCGGAGTTATAATTTTAAAAGGACAAAAAAGTGAGTTTTCGAGCCTCGTGAGTCTTGCGGCATCTGTGATACTGCTTGGTGCGGCTGTAAACACATTTTTACCCGTGACACAGTTCGTTTTTGAAGCAGTTGACACAAGCGGATTTGGCGAGTATCTAACCACGCTGACCAAAGCGCTTGGCATAACACTCGCCGTACAGCTTTGCGCGGACGTTTGCCGTGATGCGGGCGAAGCATCACTTGGTGCAAAACTTGAACTCGTGGGCAAGGCAGAGATACTTGTTCTGTGCCTTCCACTGATACGTGACCTTATAACGCTTGCCACAGAGATAGTCAGATGAAGAAGAAGGCGTATTTTGTTTTTGCTGTTTTATTTGCAGTATTCTTCTGTGTGCCTGTGCTTGCAGAGGGAAGATATACAACTGACGATTTCGATTTGTCTGAGGTGATAGACTCTCTGCCCGAGGACGTACGTGCGCGACTTCCAGACGGAAATGCATTTGATGGGGACGGCTTTGTTGAGAGGTTTTCTTTTGAGTATTTCTTTGATGTTATTCTCGACGCAGTACGCACGGCTCTTTCGCCAGCGTTGAAGCTGCTTTGTAAAACTCTCGGGCTTATTATAATCGCTTCCATTCTGCTCAAACTTGGTGATACTGTAAACTCACACGCGCTTGGTGTGCCGTTTGAATTTCTGTCCGGCATATGTATTATGCTGACTCTTTATACTTCCGCGCTGTCGCTTGTGAAAGCTGTGGATGTGTACCTTACACAGCTTTCAAATGTGGTGAATGCCATGGTGCCGGTAACGGTTGCCATCGGCACGGCAGGCGGAAACGTGAGCTCTTCTGCTGTTTCGGCTAGCGCGATGCTACTTGGACTTTCAACGGTGGAAACGCTTGCGAAGGAAGCACTTTATCCCGTATTGCAACTCTGCTTTGGTATGTCTGTAGCGTCGGGACTTGGGGCGATGCCCGGACTTGGGGGTATATCTAAAGCTTTGCGCGGCGCATTCCTCTGGATACTCAGTCTTACCACAGCGCTCATATCGGCGGTTATGACTTTTCAGACCTCAATCGCTTCACGTGCGGACAGCCTTTCGATGCGCGCGCTCAAATTCGCTGCATCAAAGTCCGTTCCGGTGGTCGGCTCGGTTGCGGGTGATGCGGTGGCGGCTGTTGCGGAAAGTCTTGCGCTCGTAAAAGGTACGGTCGGGTGGGGTGGCGTTATTATTATTGCGGTGATGACTTTACCTGTTGTGATAAACGTTATTTTCACGCGAATGGGCGTGGTGGTGGCCGCAGTCGCGGCGGACATACTCGGCCTTGAACGCGAAAAACGTATACTAGAGGATATATCGGGGCTTTTCGGCTCACTTGCGGCGATATGCGTTATAGCGGCACTTATGTTCGTGTATGCTTTGGCGGTATTTGCAAAGAGTGCTGTTGCTATGAAATGAGGGGGATATGGGGAAAATATCGGGATTTATAATATCGCTTGTGTCAGCTGCCGCGGCGACGGCACTTATTGACGGTTTCGTACCCGACGGTACTATGAAAAAATATGTGCGCTATCTTGTGTCGCTTGTGATACTTATTGTACTACTATCTCCGCTTCGTGATATCATTGGCGAGCTTCCTTCGCTTACGGCCAAAGCTTCGGCAGAGTACGATGCCACAGAAGTGTTTGCAAGGGCTAATTCCATAGTCGCTATGCATATTGAAAAAAGTCTTATTGAAAAATTTTCGCTTCGTGATGATGAGCTTGACGTTACATACGGTTCAGACAGGCTAAGCGTGAGTGCGAAACGGCGGGTTGGCGTTTTTGCGAGCGATATTGAATTATACATACTGAACACATACGGTGTGGAAGCGAAGGTGGAGCTTTATGGGTGAAACACTTGGAGTGAAGGGACTAATAGTATATTTAAAGGAAAAGAAAAGTCTTTGGCTGATAATCGCCCTGCTTGCGCTTGGTATTGCACTTATGCTTTTCGGCGGTACGGGCGGTGACAGTGCAAACGAAGCTTCACTTGAAACGCGAGTCGAAAAGCTATGTGAGCGAGTTGACGGAGCATCGGACATATCCGTTATGGTGCGAGTGGATAGCCTTGGAGAGGTTCGTGGGATTGCGGTAGTTTGCCGTGGCGGTGAGTCAGCGAGTGTCAGACTTACGATTACCGATATGCTGACGGCACTTTTCGGCATTCCGTCGAGCGCAGTGAGTGTTGTCGGTGGAAAATAGCGCGGTTGTCATAAAACTATAGGTTGGTGCATAGACTTTACTACATATTTTTGAAAGGGGTAACATTATGGACGAAAATATTATGAATGAAACCGTAGAAGAATGTACGGAGCTTGTGGCAGAAGAGAAAGAGAATGCCCTGAAGCGTGGCTTTTCTAGGGTGAAGGGTGTGGCAAAAAAGATAGGCATGCGAAATCTTGTGGTGCTGTCTTCACTCGTACTTATCGGCGCGGCTGTGATACTTAACTTCGTATTTTTTGGCAACTCACAGCCGATAGTCGGCGACGGTGACGCTCTTGGTACGGGGATTGGCGAAAGCGACGACGCAAACGAGGCATACTTTGCTTCTGCACAGCTTTCGCGCAAGCAGACACGCGATCAGGCTATAGCTGTACTTCAGACGGTGGTTGAAAGCGCAAGTGCAGACACAACCGCAAAGGAACAGGCGAGTGCTGACATAAGCCGTATCGTTGCCGAAATGGAAGCAGAGGCAAACATCGAAACGCTCATTAAGTCGAAGGGATTTGAGGAATGTATCGCCGTTATCGGAGAGGGAAGCGCCAGCATAATCGTTCGCTCGGACGGACTTTTACCTAATGAACTCTCTCAGATAAAGGAGATTGTTTACGAAGAAGCCGGCATTGATCCCGTTGGCATCAAGATAATCGAGCAGGCGGGCGCGTGAAAAAAGAAAAAAGAAAAGGTTGCCGTTAGGCAACCTTTTCTGTGCTATTCGTTTGCATCATCGCTTTTAACGTAGGCGAACAGTCTTGCCCAAATAAAGAGTGCAAAGACCGCGCATATTGCGTAGCGCATAGAGCTGTCGGACACGCTTATCGAAAGCTCTTTTGCGAAGAGTATGTTTGGTATAGCCGAGGTTGTCAGCAATACGGGCGCAATACTCGCAGTGACAAGATAAACTTTGTGATTTACTGTGCCGAGTTGTGTGCGCGCCTCAGAGAGAAAATATATCATTGCCACCATGAACGCAAGCTCGCTCATTATTTTGTTCGGGCTTACCTGTAACGCGGAGTTATCAAAATAAACGCGGATAAGGCAGACTGCGCACCAAGCTATAGGAGAGAGGGAAGTAAGCGCGAGTGTACCCGTACGCTTGGTTTGTGAGCCGGCAAGTCCAATAAAATAAATTATAGCGGGAATAGCAAAGCAAACTTCAATTATGCTGAACACTAACGAGGCTTCATTAGTCATAAAAAGTTTGAGCTTATCGTATCCGGATAGTATAGTGTAGTTTTCTACAATATAGTATATAGCGTCATACGCACTCACAAGTGTGTTCGCGATGAGCATAAACGCACATACGCACGATGCAAATGTTGTGAGCGAGGACTGTGGATGAATATATTTGGGGGAACGCTTCGGTGTTTTCAAAACAGCAAAGATTACAAGCGTAATAAGCGCAAATGCCAATATTGCGTGATAAACTGTCGGCAGAACATTTCCGTGTTCATACACTCCGTACGTAGTATCAAGCACAGTCAGCGTGATAAACGAGCGTGCTACGACAGATATAATTGCCAGTGCAATCGATGTGATGAGGACGGTCAAAGACTGAAAATTGAATTTTTCCTTCATATTATAATAAGGTCCTTTACAGAGATATGCTTTGTGCGTATGCCGCACAAATGTGTAATGTAATTATACCGCAGATATATGAACTATAGATTAACAAAAAGAGGAGATTTGAAAAATATTCCCGTCCGACCGAATATAGTAAACTACACAGGATATAATGTACATAGTGCACAAAAAATTATACTAAATTTCGTTAAATATTTCTTTTGCGATTTTTTGCAAAATGGGGCAAATCTCTTGACATTTACACGAAAATGTAGTATAATTATGAGCGTTGACGTGCGTTTAATGGCGAGAGGTTGCAACTTAAGCGGTGTGGCACCGCGTAAGTTGGGTAATTTTCGCCGGAGTATGTCCGATATTTAACCGGGCGTTGTCAATCAGACACCGCGTTGAGTTAAGCCTGCCACCGTACACCCCGCATTTCCCGCTTTGTGAAAGTGCGGTTTTAATACGGAAGGATAGGAAACACCCGACACAGTGTTTGAACCAAATCGCCCTCCGATCAATGAAAAGGAGGAAAAAGCAATGGCAGTCAAGGATAAGATCAGAATTCGTCTGAAGAGCTACGATCACACTCTCGTTGATCAGGCGGCTCAGAAGATCGTCGAGACCGTAAAGAGAAGCGGTGCCACCGTTTCCGGTCCGATTCCGCTTCCGACTGAGAAGGAGATCGTCACGATTCTCCGCGCTGTTCATAAGTATAAGGACAGCCGTGAGCAGTTTGAGCTCAGAACTCACAAGAGACTCATCGACGTGGTTAAGCCTTCCCAGAAGACAGTCGAAGCACTGACAGGTCTTGAATTACCCGCTGGCGTTGAGATAGAGATTAAGCTCTAATCCCACACAGCACAGTCCGAAAGGACAAACCAAAGGTCACGTTGGCGTATCGCGAAAGCGAAAATCCAAAACGTCAACCAATAATCTTAGGAGGAAAACATTATGAAGAAAGCCATCATCGGCAAGAAGATCGGTATGACTCAGATCTTCGACGAAATCGGAAATGTAATTCCGGTAACCGTTATCGAAGCAGGTCCCTGCGTAGTCGTTCAGAAGAAGACTGCGGAGAATGACGGCTATGACGCTGTTCAGCTCGGCTTCGGTGGAGTCAAGGAAAAACACCTGACCAAGGCTGAAATCGGCCACTTTAAGAAGGCAGGCGTTGAAAACAAGAAGCATCTCAAGGAATTCCGTCTTGATGACGCAGCTTCGATGAATGTTGGTGACGCGATTACCGTCGATACCTTCGCCGCAGGCGAGAAGGTCGATATAACCGGTACATCCAAGGGTCACGGCTATTCGGGCGTAGTTAAGAGATGGGGTCAGCATCAGATGCGTATGACTCACGGTAACGGTCCTGTTCACCGTCACATCGGTTCCGTAGGTATGAACTCCACACCTTCGAGAATCTTTAAGAACAAGCACATGCCTGGTCAGTACGGTAACGTAACTTCTACCGTTCTGAACCTCGAAGTAGTTAAGATTGACGCGGAAAAGAATATTATCGCAGTTAAGGGTGCCGTTCCTGGTTCCCGCGGTAACATCGTATTCCTCCGCGACTCTGTAAAAGCATAAGCGGAAGGAGGAAACATCACTATGCCTAACATGAAAGTTTTGGATATGGCAGGTAAGGAAGTTGGCGAGATCAGCTTATCCGATGCTGTATTCGGTGCAGAGGTAAACGGTGCGGTTCTCCACCTCGCTGTTAAATCCTACCTCGCTAATCAGAGACAGGGTACTCAGTCCACCAAGACTCGCTCCGAAGTTTCCGGCGGCGGCAAGAAGCCCTGGAAGCAGAAGGGTACCGGTCA
>JAZNLM010000070.1:0-31501 GCA_045579105.1 Candidatus Flemingiibacterium sp. | reverse complement strand
TGGCTCACAGAACGACATGGCTACGATCCGACTTGGTTCATTTTTGAAAGTATCAGCTTGCATAGCGTAAGGCGTGCCTTTTCGCCGCCCGAAAGAACGGACACCTTTTTTTCGATATCGTCGCCCTTGAATAGGAATAGTGCGAGTGCTGAACGTATCTCGGTCTGCGTAAGTCCGTTGTAGCAATTCCAAAGCTCGTCGAGTACGGTGTTGTCGGGGGCGAGATTTTGGTTCTCCTGGTCGTAGTATCCGATGTTTACGTTGTAGCCGTATTCGAAGCTACCGCTGTCGGCAGCAAGCTTTTCGGCGATTATTTTGATAAGTGTTGATTTTCCGCAGCCGTTAGGACCTGCGATAAAGAGTCGGTCACGCTTTTTTACAAGGAATGATACGTCCGAGAATAACGGCTTGTTCGGGTACGCTTTGGTAAGATTTTTTACAGTGAGCACATCGTTGCCGCTCTCACCCGATTTTGTGAACGTGAGGCGTATGTTTTCAGGAAGCGCCTCGGGACGGTCTATCTTGACCATACGGTCAAGCGCTTTCTGACGGCTTTCCGCCGCGATAATGTTGCGCTCGCGATTCCAACGGCGCTGCTGTTCGATATATGCTTCAATGCGCGCGATTTCTTTTTGCTGATTTTTGTATTGACGCTCGCGTATCTCGCGGTTTTCGGCTTTCAGCTTTACATATCTCGAATAGTTGCCGTTATAAAGCTCGGCATGCGTGTTTTCAATTTCGAGCGTTTTGGTGGTTACTCTGTCGAGAAACCAACGGTCGTGAGATATGACGAGAAGTGTTCCGCGGTACGAGGAAAGAAAGTCCTCAAGCCACGCGAGAGTTTCAACGTCGAGGTGGTTGGTCGGCTCGTCGAGCATTAAAATATCAGGCGAGGTTATAAGCTCGCGCGCCAGAGCGAGACGAGTCTTCTGTCCGCCGGACAGTCCCGATATCTTGAGGTCGTGAAAACGCTCGTCAAAGCCGAGATTTTTGAGTATTCCCTTACAGCGAGAACGGAATTCGTAGCCGCCTGCACGCTTAAAATGGTCGGTGAGCGAAGTGTAAGACGAGATAAGGTCAGGGCCGGACGGCGTTGCTTCGAGCTGCTTTTGAAGCTGTTCAAGACGTGCTTCGTCCGCAATAAGCGAGGAAAAAGACTCGAGCATACCCTCGAGAACGGTGCAATCGCCCTCAAGCCCCGTATTCTGCTCGAGCATGCCCACGGATTTATCCTTGGAAATGTATACAGAGCCGTCTGTGGGCGTGTACTCGCCGCGTATTATTTTAAAAAGCGTGGACTTGCCCGCACCGTTAACGCCGACGATACCAAGCTTGTCCCCCTCATTTAAGCTGAAGGATATATTATCGAGTATAACGTCCGTACCGAATTCAAGCGATACGCCGCTTAAGCTGATAGCTGTCATTGATTTTCTCCGTGTAAAGATGTGTTTTGAGGCGCGCTTTTGTGGGTGAGAGTTTCCCTCTCACGTTTATACTATTATCAAAGCACGCCAAGTCCCTTTGCGACAATGGTTATAAAGTCTTGTACGTTTGTTACAATGGTGGTTGCCGCAAGGCTTCCGCGGTCGAGAAGCTTGTTTACCACAAATTCGTCCGCATCTACTGTGTAAAGATACAGCGGACGGATTGTGCCGTCAGGAAGAACACGGAAGAACGGTGTCATATTTCCTGCTGCGATTGTATAAAGCATAGTCGCAAGGCATATTATTGTGGTTGCGCCCTTTATCTCCTCACGCATAGCCGCCGCGCCTTCATAAACGTCACCGTAAACCTCTGGCAACGGTCCGTCATCTCGGATAGAGCCGGTCAATACTATAGGCAGATTGTTCTTGATAGCGCTGTAGATTATGCCGTTGTCGATATTGTAATCACGGATAAAGTTTTTCATGGAGCCGCTGCGGCGCACCTTGTTGATAACGTCGAGGTGGTTATAGTGGCCGTTCGGCTGGGATTTTTGGCTATATATATCCTGACCGAGAGCTGTATGAAGAAGCGCGGCTTCAAGGTCGTGTGTGGCGAGTGCGTTGCCGGCGAGAATAGCTTGCGCATAACCGTTATCAATCATCGCGCTCATGGCGCGTCTTGCGTCGTAGTCAAACGCGAATGCCGGACCCATTACCCAAACGACTTTGCCGCCGTTTTCTTTTTCGTAGCGAAGCAGGTCCATAAGACGGTCGTAGTCGCGAGCGTAGGATGTTTCGCGGCTTCTTCCCTGTCTAAAAACAAACTTGTCCTCGTTTGCCTCTTCCTCGCTCATAAAGCCGGTGCAGTGTACGTAAATACCGTCCTCACAGTTCTCGGTTCTGCCCAGGATTACCTTGTCGCCCACTTTAAGAAAGCGGTTTTCGACCACCGAGAGAGTATCGTCATTTATAACAACGCTCGAATCCATACGGCTTTCCTCTGCAAGCGTCCACTTGCCGTCTATTTTAAAATATTCGGGGAACATAGAGGTGCTGTGGTAACCCTCTGGCGCGACACCGGCGAGGTCGACCACTGCGTATTTTATATCGGGCGCATTCTTGAATTTTGGAAGGTCAAAGTCCGGGTGGTGATATTTGGGTATAGAAAACATTATAATGAACTCCTTGAGGGGCTGTAGTAAACGATATTTATACATTTTATAGTATAGCACAAAAATATGCCAATGTCAATGATACGTGCGTACAAGAAAAGCCACCCTTTGCGCTAGGGTGGCTTTGGCTGTAGGTGTTGCCTTTCGGCTACGTATTATCTGTAAAATCTCATGGAAGCGACAACTTTGCCGAGGATGATAAGCTCGGTTGCGTATATCGGTTTCATAGAGGAGTTCTCGGGCTGAAGGCGGAATCGTCCGTCCTCACGGTAGAAGGTTTTGACTGTTGCCTCGTCTTCAACGAGAGCGACTACTATATCGCCGTCGTTTGCGGTGCTTGCCTTTTCGACAACTATAAGGTCGCCGTCCATTATGCCGATTTCAATCATACTTTCGCCCTGAACGCGCAGTGCGAACAGGTCATTTGACGAGTGGCGCGAGGTGGGACGGGGGAAGTCAATATATCCGTCGTAGTTTTCAACGGCGAGAATGGGCATACCTGCGGCAACCTTGCCGAGTATTGGCACGCGCACGGTGGAAGCGTTCTCTGCTCTGCCGTCGTCCACGCGGATTGTACGACTCTTGCCGGCGGATTTCTGAATTACGCCCTTATCCTCGAGGCGTGCGAGGTATGTGTGGACTGTGGAGGTGCTCTTCATTCCAAGCGCGTTGCATATATCACGCACGCTGGGCGCATAGCCCTCGTTTTTGATGTTGTTTTTGATGTATTCGAATATTTCGCGCTCGCGGTCGGTTAGATTTTGTGCCATTTTAAATACCGTTGCTTTCGCTTAGCGAAAGCGTCCTTTCTTTCAAGGGTGGATTTCTTACAGAATAAGTATACCATATATTTTTTAATTTTGCAAACAATTGTTCGGAATTTATTTGTTAATTTTTTGTGAAGTGAGCCCCAAGTTCCTAAAAAGGCTCGACGGTGCGGTTTGTGTGGTGTGTAAGAGGATGATCGAAAAAATTTTCAAAAAAACCTTGACAAAGGGGAAATTGTGTGCTATAATACAAAAGTCCAACAAAGAAGAACTCTCCGTTCTCACCGCCTCATTTTGCTGACAGCGGTTAATAATCGACAGTTTGACACTAAATGTGTCTGTGTGTTCGTGCGGAGAAGTTTCTTCGCACGATTTTATTTTTTCACATTACTTTTGGAGGTGTCCCCAATTAGCACAAAGGAACTGCAAATCAATGAGGAAATAAGAGCAAAGGAAGTCCGTATCATCGGCGATGACGGCGAACAGATCGGCGTGCTTGCAACGTCGAAGGCGCTTGAAATGGCCTATGAAAAGGATCTCGACCTCGTCCTCATGGCTCCCAATGCCGAGCCGCCGGTATGCCGCATTATGGATTACGGCAAGTACCGCTTTGAGCGCGACAAGAAGGAGAAGGAAGCGAAAAAGAAGCAGACCACCGTTGAGGTCAAGGAGATTCAGCTCTCCTGCCGCATCGATACACACGATTTCGAAACCAAGGTTAAGCACGCTCACCGTTTCCTCGGTGACGGCAACAAGGTAAGAGTCGTTGTAAAGTTCAGAGGACGTGAGATGAGCCACCAGGATCTGGGCAAGGAAATGCTCGAAAAATTTGAGCAGGCTTGCGAGGGACTTGGCACTGTTGATAAGCGCCCCACACTTGAAGGCCGCTTCATGAGCATGATCGTAAACCCCGTAAAGCAGGGCAAGTGATCAACGATTTGCCGTACCCAAAGGCTTCGGCACTAAAATTTTGCGAGCCCGACGCTTTATTACGGGCACAATAAAGAAAAGGAGTAAAAGAAAATGGCAAAAATAAAGACTCACAAGGCAACAGCCAAGAGATTTTCTCTCACCAAGACCGGAAAGGTAAAGCTCAACCACACCAATCGCCGTCATAAGCTCGGCCTTAAGACTGCAAAAAGAAAGAGACAGCTTCGCAAGAACGGCTACCTCAGCACTTCGATGGCTCCTACCATCGCATCGCTTATCAACAAATAATCATAACTAACGAATAATCGGAGGATAACATAAAATGGCAAGAGTTAAAGGCGCGATGATGACTCGCAAGAGAAGAAATAAGATGCTTAAGCTCGCTAAGGGCTATTGGGGCGCAAAGTCCAAGCATTTCAAGATGGCTAAAGAGCAGGTAATGAAGAGCGGCAACTACGCTTTCGCCGGCAGAAAGATGAAGAAGAGAGATTTCCGTTCTCTCTGGATCACCAGAATCTCCGCGCAGGCAAAGGTTTGCGGCATGAATTACTCCACTCTTATGCACGGTCTTAAGCTCGCAGGTATCGATCTCAACCGCAAGATGCTCGCTGAGATCGCTGTATCTGACAAAGAGGCGTTTGCTGCAATTGCAGAGCAGGCTAAAGCAGCTCTCGCAAAATAATTGAGGATAACCTCATAAAAAGATTAAAAACCGGCTCACACCGGTTTTTTCTTTTTAGTAAATGGAGGCGGCTATGGCAACCTTTTCGAGCGACGTTATAACTGGTCGCAAAAATCCGCTTATCACCAGACTTTCGAAGCTTTCTGATAAAAAATACCGCGATGAGGAAAACCTTTTTCGCATCGACGGCGTTAAGCTTTTTTCGGAGGCTGTGGAAAGCGGCGTTAAAACCGAATATATTTTTATCGCTGAAAGCAAGCGCGAAAAGTTAGTGGACGAGCTCGATGATAAACTTTTAAGTGCCTCGGGAAGGGTAACTTTCGTGTCCGACGAGGTGCTCTCGAAGCTGACGGACGAGTCCGCACCGCAGGGGATAGTCGCTTTTGCGGAGAAATTTGATACTCTGCCGCTTGATTTGCCCCAAAACGGCGCATTTCGTGCGCTGTATCTTTCGTCTGTACGCGATCCGGGCAATCTCGGAACAATGGTGCGTACCGCGCTTGCACTCGGTATTGACCGCGTGTTCGTGAGCGCTGACTGTGCGGATATATATTCGCCCAAAACAGTACGCGCTTCTATGGGAACGATATTCCGTCAGCGCTTGTCCGTTGTATCTGACGAGCTTGCTTTTGCGAAGGAGATACAGCTGGCAGGCTGCGAAATTTTCGCGGCGGCACTTGACAGAAACGCGAAAAAGCTCGGTGCGTTCACGCTCCCCGAGCGCGTATGCTTCGCCGTTGGCAACGAAGGACACGGGCTGTCTGCCGATTTTATCGCGGCGTGCAGCGGTACGGTATTTATCCCGATGATGGACGGCTGCGAGTCACTCAACGCGGCGATGGCGGCGACGGTTATCATGTGGGAAATGCAGCGAAACGCACTCATTTGTGACTGATTTCGTTAAGACTTTAAACATTCAAGGAGGACAACAAAATGTGCAACCACTCCGAAAACAATAAGAAATTTTATATAACCACACCTATATACTATCCGAGCGATAAGCTTCATATAGGTCACACTTACTGCACGGTTGCAACCGATGCAATGGCAAGATACAAGAGAATGACCGGTCACGATGTTATTTTCCTTACGGGAACCGACGAGCACGGTCAGAAAATTGAGGATAAGGCAAAGGACGCAGGTGTAACACCACAGGAGTTCGTTGACAACATCGTTCTCGGAGAGCGCGGAGTCAAGGATCTTTGGAAGCTCATGAACATCTCCAACGACCGCTTTATCCGTACTACCGACGACTATCACGTTGAAGCCATTCAGAAGATATTCAAGAAGATGTATGAGAATGGCGACATCTATAAGGGAAGCTACAAGGGCAAGTACTGTAAGCCCTGCGAGTCATTCTGGACGGATAGCCAGCTTGTTGACGGCAAGTGCCCCGACTGCGGCAGAGATGTCGAGGATGCAGAGGAAGAGGCGTACTTTTTCCGTCTTTCCAAATATGCCGACAGAGTGAGAGATCTTCTCGAAAACACCGATTTCCTTGAGCCTCGCTCGAGAGTTAACGAAATGGTTAACAACTTCATAAAGCCCGGTCTTGAGGACCTTTGCGTTTCACGTACCTCATTCACTTGGGGTGTGCCGGTAGATTTTGATCCCGGTCACGTTGTATATGTTTGGGTTGACGCGCTCTTTAATTACACTACCGCGCTCGGCTTTATGAACGGTAAATACGACGATTACAAGGATTATTGGCCCGCAGACGTTCACTTTGTGGGTAAGGAAATCGTACGTTTCCACTCGATAATCTGGCCGGCTATGCTTATGAGTATGGATATGCCACTTCCGAAGAAGGTATTCGGTCACGGTTGGCTTCTTCTCGACGGCGGTAAGATGTCCAAGTCCAAGGGTAACGTTGTTGATCCGTACGTTCTCGCTGAAAAGTTCGGTGTTGACGCGCTGCGTTTCTTCTTGCTGCGTACCTTCCCGTTCGGCTCGGACGGAAACTTCTCGAACGAAGCACTTATCGGCACTATCAACGTAGACCTCGCAAACGATCTTGGTAACCTGCTCTCGCGCACAGTTTCCATGATCGACAAGTACTTCGCCGGCACACTTCCGACACTACAGACCGATGATGCCGAGAAGGACGCGCAGATGGTATCGCTTATCTCGGGTCTCCGTGCGGCATATGAAGCGCAGATGGAAAAGTATGCGTTCCAGAACGCACTTGCCGAGATTTTTAATGTAATCAGCTATGCAAACAAGTACATTGACGAGAACACTCCCTGGGTACTCGCAAAGGATATGGATGCAAACGGCGCACGTCTTGCGCGTGTTATGTATAACCTTCTTGAGGTGCTTCGCGTCAGTGCGATACTCCTTCAGCCGTTTATGCCTACTACTACTGTTGAAATACTCCGCCAGATCGGTGCGTGCGAGTGCTGTTCCACTTGGGAAGCGGCAGGTGTTTACGGCGCACTTAAGGCTGATGCAACTGTTATCCGCGGCGAAAACCTCTTCCCGAGAATTGACGAAGCGAAGATGCTCGCGGAACTTGAGGCAGAACGCGAGGCGGCTATGAAAGCAAACGCTCCTGCGGAAAAGCCCGAGGGTTGTGCAATAATCGGCTTTGAAGACTTCATGAAGGTTGAGCTTCGCACGGCACAGGTTATCGCTTGCGAGCCGGTTAAGAAGGCAAAGAAGCTGCTTTGCTTACAGCTTGATCTCGGTTACGAGAAGCGTCAGGTTGTTTCGGGCATCGCACAATTCTACAAGCCCGAGGATCTTATCGGCAAGAAGCTTATTATGGTTGCAAATCTTGCGCCTGCAAAGCTTTGCGGTGTTGAATCGAACGGTATGATTTTAGCATCGGGCGAGGTAACCGTTCGCGTAGTGTTCCTTGATCCAGAGACGCCTCTTGGCGAGAGAGTGCGCTGATGAATTTTGAATTTCATCCGTCGGCGAAACTCCCGATATTCGACACTCACGCGCATTACAACGACGAGCGATTTACAGAAGAATATGACGGCGGCAGGGATTCTGTCCTTGCCGCTCTCTTCTCTTCAAATGTAAAATACATCGTCAACGCGGGAACATGCATTGAATCCTCGCGTGAATGTATCGCTATGGCGGAAAAATACGCCGGAGCTTATGCGACGGCAGGCATACATCCCGGTGAAATAAACGAGGATGACGATATCGAAGCCGTAATGGGCGAGCTTCGTCTGCTTTTGGCACACCCGAAGGTTCGTGCACTCGGTGAGATTGGTCTTGATTATCACTACGAAGAGCCGCCGCGCGAAGTGCAGAAGGTATGGTTTCGTCGCCAGCTTAAGCTTGCGAGAGAAATGAAAATGCCTGTAGTCATACACGACCGTGATGCTCACGGTGACATAATGGATATTCTTCGCGAATATCCCGACGTTACGGGAGAATTTCACAGCTTTTCCGCAAGCGCAGAGATTGCAAGACAGCTTGTGAACAAGGGTTGGTACATCTCTTTTTCGGGAGTTATTACCTTCAAAAACGCAGCAAGACTTGCCGAGATAGTTCCGAGTGTCCCACTTGACCGTATAATGATAGAAACGGATGCGCCGTATCTTACGCCAGTGCCTTTTCGCGGAAAAACCAACCATTCCGGACTTATGGAATACACCGCGGCGCGTGCTGCAGAGCTTTACGGTATGAGCACCGAGGACTTTTGCCGACACGCTTTTGAAAACTCGTGCAGGTTTTTTAAAGTAAACTAATAGAGAAAGCCGAAACGTTAAAATACACGCTTCGGCTTTTATTATACATTAAGTGTGCTGACTCCCATAGCTTCTTCGCGGCTGATGACGAAATATTCGTCAAGCGGGACATCTATGGAATTGAGTAGATGTTTTATGTGCTTTACTGCCTCGAAGTCGATGTTGCCGGGAAAGTCAGTACGCAGTGAAGTTATTCTGGCGATTGCCACGGAGCACGCGTGATGCGCGCTTACAAAGCTTAGTAGCACATTTGCTCCGGCTTTATCCTTGAGAAGAACGCCGGTGGTTATCTTTTCAACGCAGATAACGCGGTGCGCGTTGTCAAAGCAGGCAACGGCTGTTATTTCTCCGCGCACTTCTTCACGAAACGCAAAAAATAGCTCACACATATCCACAGGATTTGAGTATATTTTACGGTTGTCGGTAATTTGCTCGGATAGGCGGTTTATTACACTCCCGACTGTTTGAAGAAATATTGCACTTCCTTCGCCTACCCCTTGTATTTCGGCGAGTTTATCGGCGCTTGCCGAGAAAAGTTTATTGGTTGTGCCGTATTTATCCATAAGGTGCACGGCGGCATCTCTCGTGTCGCGCAGTTTTATCGGATAATAAAGCAGCATTTCTACCATATCGCGCGGCAAAACGTCGTTATCGCCCGCAGCGAGAAACTTCTCAAACATTCGAGAACGATGACCGTCAGCGCCGTCGGGTTTTATTTTATTTGGCTTTTTTAGATGATTGTCACTGCTTGACACGGCTCTACCTCTCATCAGTATCATATATATTTAATATAATACCATAATTTTGGCGGCTGTGCAAGAGCTATCATCCCAAAATTAGCTATTTTCCGAAATTTTCTTCGAAAACGTCAGCACTTGGCGAGTCTTGCTTGCTTTGCGGCACATATTCGGTTAAGGTTATAGTTACGTCGTGGTACTTCCCGTCGCGTACGACCTTGATTGTAACTGTGTCACCTACGTTGTAGTCCTTGAGCGCCGCCTTAACATCGGGGCTGAAGGTGACTTCCGTACTGTCAATGGCAACTATTCTATCGCCGACCTTGAGTTCATCGTGTATAGAAGCAGTAACGTATACACCGAGTGCGCTTACGCGGTACCTCATAGCTTCCCACGAGTCCTCAATATCCTCGAGGTTTATACCTAACATAACTCTGCCGCGAACATAACCGTAATTGACAAGCTCGGTGGACACCTTCGCCGCGGTGTTTACGGGTATTGCAAAGCCGATACCTTCAACGGAAACGCCAGAGGATGCGGTTGTGGATTTTGCATTAACTATGCCGATAAGCTCGCCGTACATATTGAAAAGTCCGCCGCCCGAGTTGCCGGGGTTGACCTCGGCATTGGTCTGAATGAGCGTCATTTCCATGCCGTCAATCGTTACCTCGCGAGAGGTTGCGCTTATAATTCCGTTTGTAACTGTTCCACCAAGATTTCCAAGCGGGTTACCCACCGCGAGAACTTCCTGTCCTACGCTGATATTATCGCTGTTTCCGAGAAGTGCGAAGGGCAGGTTCTCTCCGCCGATTTTTATAACAGCGATATCTGTTTGTGAGTCACTTCCGAGCACTAATGCCGGATATTTAGTTCCGTCGCTTGTACGGACAGTTATGGTGTTTGCGCCGTTTACGACGTGGTGATTGGTGATAATAACGCCGTCTGCGCTTATGATAACGCCGCTTCCAGCGCCCGAAGTGACGTAGTTCCCACCCCAGAAATAGGAATCGGTTACTATCGATTCGGTGGTTATTTCAACGACTGTGGGGGAAACGGTGTCCGCTACAGCTTCGTAAGAACCTGCGCTCTCGTTGGGGTTTTCGTAAGACTGCAGTATTACCGAGGGAGTGGCAAATGAGCCAAACGGCGATTCGGGTGAGCTTAAAATACCGCTGGAAGTGAGCGCGTTTGCAATAGCCGTGCCGCCGAATGCCGCAACAGCGGAAAAGAGCGCACAGATAAATACGACAAGTGCGGCTGTTCCGAAGTTAAGACTTGCTTTTTCTTTTTTTGCGGGGGTTTTTGCAGGACTATGATTTTCGGGAGTTATATACACGTGATTTTGCCCCGTATACTCTGAGTTTTCGTTAGAATTTATGTTGTTTTGATTGTTGTCCATAATGTTAATGTACCTCCAAATAAAATGAAGTTTCGTTTGATTTCTGTTTACAGTGATATTATATCCGACGAATGTGACGACTGTATGAAGAAGCAAGGAAAAATATCAAAAAATTATTGATTATCTATCTAAAATATGTTATCATATTGATATACATTTAATATTTGCGCCGCACTATGGCGGCGGAATGGAGATTTCTATGAAAAATTGCTTCTATCCTGCGGATATCCTGCTTCCACGTTTTACAAACGATGCAAATGCAATGCGTACGTGGTCATGTATTGCCTGCGACCAGTATACGTCAGAGCCGGAGTATTGGAACGCCGTTGAGGCAGAGATTGGCGATGCGCCATCTGCTCTTCGCGTAACGCTTCCTGAAATTTATCTTTCCCAAAGTGAGGCGCGCATACCCGAAATAAACAAAACTATGGAAACTTATGCAAAGGACGTGCTCACCGAGTATAAGTCATCTATGATATACCTTGAGCGCACACAGAAAAACGGCAAGATACGCCGAGGACTTGTGGGGACTATCGACCTTGAATGCTACGATTACAATAAAGGCTCGACCACGCTTGTACGCGCAACTGAGGGAACTGTGCTTGAGCGCATACCGCCGCGCGTAAAAATACGTGAAAACGCACCGATAGAGCTTCCTCATATTATGGTGCTTATCGATGACCCCAAGCGCACTGTTATTGAGCCGATGATAAGTAAAGCCGCGACATATGAAACTGCGTACGATTTTGACCTTATGATGAACAGCGGACACGCGCTTGGCAAATTCCTGCCGAAAGACGAGATTTTGCGTGTAAACACCGCGCTCGAGGAGCTTTTTGACGATGCGGCGAAGTTGCAGTCCACGGATAATCCGCTTGTGTTCGCGGTTGGCGACGGGAACCATTCGCTTGCCACGGCAAAGGCTTGTTGGGAAAAGCTGAGGCCTACGCTGACTGATGCGCAAAAAGAAAATCATCCTGCAAGATACGCGCTTTGCGAGATAGTCAACATTCATGATGAAACGCTTGAGTTCGAGCCTATCTACCGTGTATTGTTCGGAGTTGATGCAGGCGACGTTCAAAAACAGCTTTTTGAGTATGTAAATGGCTTGCCAGAAAGCATTATTGCGCCGCAGAGCTTTGGATTTATAAGTGCGGACGGTTACGGCGAGATAACTGTTGACAACCCCACGTCAATGCTTCCCGTTGGTACGCTTCAGGCCTTCATTGACTCTTACGTAAAAACGCACGAAGGTGCTGAGATTGATTACATCCATGGAGTAGAGTCCACGAAGAAGCTCGCATCGGGCGAGGGTGCTATCGGATTTATCTTTAAGGGTATGGAAAAGTCCGAGCTGTTCCCCACTGTTGTAAACGACGGTGCGCTTCCGAGAAAAACTTTCTCTATGGGCGAGGCTGATGACAAACGATTCTACCTTGAGGCGCGAAGAATAGCGAAATAACAGAGATGTAAATTTTATGCAAAGCGTATTGACAAAGAGACGTTTTTGCGGTATCATATATACATAAATCTTTATATTAAAAGGAGAATAAATAATTATGAAAACTGTAGATATCAAGCTCTCCTCCATCGAGGATGTACGCAACTTTGTAAATATTGTGGCAAAATACGATATGGACATCGACCTTATGTCCGGCCGTTACGTAGTTGACGCAAAGTCTATTATGGGTATTTTCTCGCTTGACCTTATGAAGCCTATCGCGCTTACCGCTCACGCAGATGACTGCGATGCTCTTATGGCAGAGATTAAGCCTTACATTATTGCATAGGTTACACAACAAAAAAGCCCGTTACGCTTCGGCGTGACGGGCTTTTTGTCGGCGTTGTAGGCCTCGCCGCTTTGGCGGCTCGTGGAAACAAAGAGAGGAGGACGACAACTTACTCAAGCGCCGTCTGTTTTCACCCTCCTCGGACTTCTCTCTTTTACATGGATTATGCCGAAGATGCAGAGATTCCGGGCAGGCTCTGCGGTACATTTTGTGTGTGAGAGAGGGGGGATGCATTATTTTCTTTCCCTTATCATATATATCGCACGAGGTGATTTATATGATGAAACGATTTCTTTCCTTATTATTTATAATAGCACTTGTACTCACTGTTCCGCTCTCTGCCGCAGACTATGATGCGCGCTCGTATATTTTAATGGAGGCATCCACGGGCATGGTTATGCTTGAGGAAAATGCAGACGAAGCTCTGCCGCCAGCGTCTGTTACGAAGATTATGACGCTTCTTTTGGTAATGGAAGCTGTCGACGACGGGCGTATTGCGTGGGACGAGATGGTGCAGACGAGCGAATACGCCGCGTCAATGGGCGGCTCGCAGGTGTTCCTCGAACCCGGCGAGGAAATGAGCGTTGGTGAAATGGTTAAGTGCGTCGTTGTTGCAAGCGCAAACGATGCGGCGGTGGCGCTTGCTGAAAAAGTCGCCGGCAGTGAAGAAGCGTTTGTAAAGCGCATGAACGAGCGCGCCGGGGAGCTTGGTATGAAAAATACGGTCTTTCTGAATACTAACGGTCTTGACGATGGCATTGACGGACATGTGACCAGTGCGCGCGATATAGCGATAATGTCACGCGAGCTTATAACAAAACATCCGAAGATACTTGAGCTGTCCTCGATATGGATGGATACTATCCGCGGCGGCGCATTCGGGCTTACCAACACCAATCGCCTCGTGCGGTTCTACAAGGGTGCGAACGGACTGAAGACCGGCTCGACGTCGAAAGCGAAGTTTTGCATATCTGCGACGGCGGAACGTGGCGGCATGCAGCTTATCGCTGTAGTTATGGCATCGCCCACCCGTGACACGCGCAACGAAACTGCGAAAAAATTGCTTGACTACGGTTTCGCCAACTACGAATCCGTTACACTTGAACCCAAAGCGCTTCCCGAAAGCCTTAATTTAATCGGCGGAATGTGCGATACAGTGAAAATAAGCGCAGAAGGACAGTCAGTGGTACTCGAAAAGGGGAAAAGTGCTCGGCTTGAGGAGAATATATGCCTTCCGAGTGAGGTGAAAGCGCCCGTAAACGAGGGAGATGAGCTTGGATATGTTGAAATTTTACTTGACGGAGAAACCTTTTTGAAAATTCCCGTTACAGCTTCAGAAAACGCCGAAAGGATAGGCTACACCGAGCTTTTTCGGCATTTGATAAAGCGGGTGATGATGGTTGGCTCGTAATATTAAACCCCATTTAAAATTACAAATACCTTACAAAGAAAGTAAACCTATTGCAAAAAAAATGCACTTGTAGTATTATATGTACAGGGAAAACTTTCACTGTGCGTAAATCTGTGCCGAAAGAGTAAGGACATTCACGTGAGACCGAATGTCGGAATCCGAGGAAGGGTTTGCGAGTGGCTGTTTAACCGGAAATAATTTTTTACAAGGAGAAACAAACAATGAGAAATCTTAAGAAGTTTCTTGCATTAGTTCTTGCTATGGTTATGGTAGCAGGCGCTACTGCTATGGTTTCCGCTGATTTCACTGACGTTACCGCTGACAACAGCTATGCAGCTGCTATCAACGACCTCGCAGTGAAGGGTATCGTTGCTGGTACCTCGGCAACCACTTTCAATCCTGACGCAGACGTTCAGAGATATCAGATGGCTCTCTTCATCGCTCGCGCTACTACTGGCGAAGTTGGCGAAGAAGCTAACACCGGCCTTTGGGCAAACGGTATCGTTCCCTTCGTTGACGTAACTGAGTACAAGGGTGCAATCCAGCACGCTTTCCTCAACGGCATCATCAAGGGCCGCACCGATACAACCTTTGATCCCGCTGGCAACATCGCTTATGTTGACGCTCTTACCATGGCTGTTCGTGCTCTCGGTTACACCGACTGCGAATATCCTTGGGGCTTCTACAACAAGGCTGTTGAACTTGGTCTCACCGCTAACGTTGCAGTTAACGATCTCTACACCACTCTTGACAGAGCGGAGACCGCTCAGGTTATTTACAACATGATCTATGCTGAGCGCGCTAACAGCGATGTTCACTTCGCTGCTGAGTTCTTTGATCTCGACGTTGTTAGAACTTCTGACATGTTCGTTATCACTGCTACTCCCCTTCAGGCATATGCAGACGGCTATGAGGCTGATGCAGACGTTGGAAAGGGCACTTATGTAGGTCTCCAGCCCCTCGTTAACGGCGTTCCTTCCGGCGAAGTTACTTACTTCCCTGTAGAGCTTCTCGGTATCGAGGCTAAGGACGTTGAAGACTACCTCAGCTACACTGTTGAGCTTCTTGACTACAACAAGGAAGACGGTACCTTCTACGCAGCTAAGCTTGGCACTGCTCCTACCAAGGTTTACACCGACAAGATCTCCATCGCTCTCAATGCACAGGGCGCTGCTACCAACAAGATCACTATCGACGGCACTGTTTACAACCTCGTTGAAAACCTCGGCGGTACTGACCTTAAGAACGAGCTCGTAGCATTCTCTGGTCTCAACGTTGAGAACAGACAGGCATTCTACCTCCTCGAAGACAAGGACGGCAACGTTTACACCGATAAGGGCATCGTTGCTAAGCGCGTTGAGTTCACCGGCTCCACCACCAAGTTCTACGCAGTTCTTGATGCTGAAGTAGTTGCAGACCTCAATGGCAGATACATCATCACTGAGTCCGAGGCTCTCGCTCTCTGGGGCTACATGACTGATGACGTTCAGTACACCAAGTACGCTACCCTCACCGGCGCTGACATTGCAGACGTTCCTGCAGTTGAGCTCAGCCTCTTCGACGACGATGCTAACGGCCTCTTCGACCGCGCAATCGTTAACCCCGTATTCATGTCTGTTGCAGGCAAGACATACGAGAAGAACATCGACACCGACTCCGCTAAGGAAACTTGCGACTACCTCGTAAGCGAACTTATCGGTGAGGACATCGAGGCTTCCACTGTTACCTACAGCGAGGAGCTTGAGGTTGGTACTATCTTCACCTTCACTATCAACCCCATCACCCTCAAGGTTAACGTTGTTGATACCCTCGAGCTTCAGACTGCTAAGCTCACCAAGGTTGACAGAGTAACTGTTAACAACAAGACCACTTATAAGCTTACTCTCGGCGGCACTGTTTACACCGCTAAGGATACTACCACCGTTGCAGACATCAACGCAATTCCTTGCGACTATGCTATCGACGGTGCAGCTCTCACTCTTGCTAACCTCAATGCTGCTAAGGTATTTGACATCAAGACTGACTGGGCTGACTACATCCTCACCAAGGCTCTCAACAAGGAGTACAACTTCTATGCAGTTGGTAACTACCTCATCTTCGCAGAGCCTGTAGCAGCTGCATCTGTAGCTGAAATTCCTACCGAGTTCGTAGTTCTTTCCGGTGTTGCAAATGGTTTCAACTTCGGTAAGATCGATCTCAAGGTATGGGCTGACGGCGTTGAGTCCGTTAAGAAGCTTCATAAGTTCGATGGCGACATCCTCGCAGACCTTGGCGAGTATGACTTTGGTCTCTTCTTCGGCGATGTTTCTAAGTTCTACTATGGCACCATCTACGCTGTTAAGAACACTGCTGACGGTATGACTGTTCTCGGTCCTGTAAACGATGAGACCTATACTCTCTACAAGGAAACCGTTAACAATCAGAAGGTTGCTATCCTCGATAAGATCGATCTCAACTCCGGTTCTGCTCTCATCGGCGCTGACAATAAGATCAACTTCGATAAGTACGGTATCGTTCGTTACGGTAACGGCGATGACTCCATCATCTCCAACTACGAAAACAGACTTCGTACCTCTGCTAAGACCGTATTCTACTTCATCGACTACGGTACTGGTATCGAAAACAAGAAGGATACCACTGTTGAAGTATATGTAGGCATGGCCAAGGACGTATCCATTACTCTCGACGCTCACACCTACATCCTCGTTGACAAGATTGGTTACACTGCTAACACTTCTACCCAGGGTGCTACTCAGCTCGTATTCGTTGTTAACGCAGCTGCTCACACCTTCGGTGAGACCAAGATTGATACCGACAAGTTCGGTTACTTCGTAGGTGATGAGGACGTTTATGTTGCACAGAGCGCTGTTGACCTCGGCCTCGAGGGCTACGCTTCTGACGCTGCATTCTATATGTTCGAGAATGGCGCATACAACATCGCTACTGGCGAAACCTTCACTGTATACGCTCCTGTTAAGGATCTCGATACCGGCCTCGTTTACGAGTTCGATAAGAACGGCGTTCTCATCGGCGAGTATGATGACAACGAAGACTACATCTACGCTGACTACACTCTTGATGAAGTAGTTGACGCTTACTGGCCCGACGCTACCGACATCATAATCGACGCTCTTACTGAAGAGGGCGAATTTGATATCGTAGTTGACGGTGACGACGCATATGACTACGACCATTATGAGGTTAAGAAGGTTACTCTCGTTAACCTCGGCGACGACGTTGTTCTCAACCACAACGGCGGCACTGCAAACCTCACTTACGCTGCAGGTGCTTCCTACGTTTCTTGGGACCGTGTTCACAACTTCTTCGAGTACGAGGCTCAGATGACCAATCTCGAGACCTACGTTGTAGAAGTTTCCAGCACTGAACTCATTATCTACGTTATCGCTGAGCAGTAATAGTTAAACTATTAACTGAATAGTAAATAACACCAAGCCGTTCCCTTCGGGGAACGGCTTGTTTTTTATGCTCAAATTTTGCCTCATTCATAATGTCGTTTACACCTTGAAATTTACGCTGATTTGCTGTATAATGTAGGTATAACGATGTTTTTGGAGATAAATTATGATAAAAATACTGCACTGTTCCGATTTGCATTTGGACAGTCCCTTGTCAGTGCTTGATATATCGAAAGCAGAGGCGCGGCGGCGTGACCTTCGCGCCGTACTCACGTCGCTTACGATGTTTATAAAAGCGAACGCTGTAGATTTCCTTCTTATCGCGGGAGATCTTTTCGACGGCGAGTTTGTTTCGCGCGAAACAGTAGAGCTTCTCTGTCGTGAATTTGCGGCAATTCCCGATTGCCGCGTTATAATCGCGCCGGGCAATCACGATCCGTACACCTTCTCAAGCTATTATCGCCAGGCGGCGTTCCCAGAAAACGTGTATGTTTTCGATAGCGAGGAAGTGAAAAAATTCGATTTTCCCGATAAGAATACGTCCGTTTACGGCTGGGCTTTCACGTCGGATACGCTTGAGACGTGCCCGCTTGACGGCTTCAAGGTTGCTTCGCAAGATAGAATAAACCTGCTCGTGGCACACGGCGACCTTGACGTTTGTGAGAGCAAATACTGTCCCATTCCGTCAAAGATGCTCGCTTCGTGCGGCTTTGACTATGCGGCACTCGGTCACGTGCATACGCATAGCGGCGTTAAGCCGCTTGGCGAGGGTTATGTTTCATACAGTGGATGTTTAGAGGGACGCGGTTTTGACGAATGCGGCATAAAAGGCGCGGTACTCGCGGTTGCCGACAAGAAGGACAAACTGGATTTTGCAGCTAAGTTTGAGCGTTTCTGCAAGCGTTATTATGAGATAACTGAATGCGATGTAGGTGGCGCCGAGTCTAATGCGAATGTACTCGACAAGCTCACTGCGCTTATAAAAGATTCTCACTATGGCGATGATGTTGCGCTTCGAGTACGACTTGTGGGTGATGTTGCGAGTGATTTCAAGATATCGTTGTCCTATATTGCTGAACAGTTTTCACAGTTTTATCGGCTCGAGCTTGTTGACGAAACAGTACCACTTGCAAACAGTGGGCGTCTTGCCACAGACCCTACGCTTCGAGGCGCGTACTACCGCAGTCTTGCACCGATGCTTCAGAGTGATGATGTAAACGAGCGTGAAATCGCTGCAATGGCACTGCGGTACGGTCTTGCGGCACTTGCCGGCAACGATATTGCAGACGAGTGAGGTATAGAATGTATATAGAGAAGATACATATTGATACATTTGGCAAGCTCTCGGAGACGGATTTCGAGCTTTCCCAGGGCGTTAACATAATAGAAGGCGCTAATGAGAGTGGAAAATCCACGATTGCAGCGTTTATTAGGTTTATATTTTACGGGGTTAGTTCTCGCGAAAAGAGTGCGGTTTTGTCTTGGCAGACGGGTGGTGCGGCAGGAAGTATAACCATCTCTGACGGAGAAAAGCGTTACCGTATTGAGCGTGCGCTCGTCGGAAACCGCGAGGCGGTACAGCTTGTTGACGCGAACACCAATATGCCCATTCGACACGTACTCGACGGTACTACACCGGGAGAGCTTTTCTTCGGAGTTGGCGCGGATATGTTTTCGGCGACGGCGTTTGTGTCACAGCTCGGCGGTGCCGTTTCGGGCGGCGCAAAAGTGAGCGACGGAATTGAAAATATACTATTTTCCGCAGACGAGAGCGTTAACACGCAGAAGGCGATATCGAAGCTTGATTCTATGCGTGTGTCGCTTCTTCACAAAAACGAAAAAGGTGGACGGCTTTTCGAGCTTGACCGCGAGTGTGCTGAGGCGGAAGTACGCCTTGACGCGTCAAAACACGGTCACGATGAAATTCTCACCAAGGAAGCACAGCTTTCTGATATGCGTGAAAAATATGCGGCGGCTGACGAAAAGGCGAAGGAAATATCCACACGTGTGGAGCAGTTTGAGGCAAGACGTGTTTCGGAGATGTTCACGCGCTCGCATCAAATTCGGGGAAAACTCGAGGAGCTTCGCGCGAATATTGAGGAACAGACAGGCGCGGATGTGGCTTCTGTAAACAAGCTTGAAGAAACGATTGATACGATAACGTTACTTGAAAAGGAGGCACGTCTTGCTAAAGAGGCAGAGGCTTCTTTGCCGCCGATAGAAGAGGACTGTGAGCTTGATGAATACGTGAAAAACGGCGGTGAAGCTGTACTTTCATACAAAATGACAAGTGCATACTCGCACTCAAAAATCTTTACAATCGGTGGAGCGATAAGCGCTCTTGCCGGAGTTGTACTAGCTATTGTTGGTATTATGGCGAAACCGCTTGCGTTAGCACTAGTTATTGGCGGCGCGTTGCTTTTTGTACTCGGCGCAGTACTTATAGTGCTCGGTGTACGTTCACGCAAGGTGGCAGTGAAAATAGAGAAAAAATACAATTTTTACGAGCTGGAAGCACGTCTTGCGGAGCGTACGTCTGCTATTGAGGCGGCTAAGCTTGCCGAACACACAACGATAGCGGCAAACCGTCGCTATGAAGAAGCATATGCGGCGGCAAAAAGTGAGTATGGATGTGAATATGACGGGCTTGTGGCGGTACTTGACAAGCAGAAACAAAAGCTTAAGTCGATTGATAAGCTCAAGGTGGAGTACGACAAATACGCCACAGTACAGCGTGAAATTAAAGCACAGCTTTCGTCGTACGATGAGGAGCAGGTGCGTGTCTCTATAGACGAGAGCGTGGACGTTTCAGATATTTATGCTGACAAGATTCCCGAGATGAAGCGCGAGGCGGATTTCGCGGCGAAAATGGCGTCTTCGCTCGAAAAGCATATGGTAGAACTCGAAAAAACGCTCGCTGGTCTGTATCCGACAGTTGAGGAGCCGACCGTTGCCGCAGACAGACTTTCCGCACTCAAAGCGGAGCGCGAAAAGCTTACCAGGCGTCATGCGGCATACAAGCTTGCACTTGAAAAAATGTCCGAGGCGAGTGACAGTCTGCGTGAGAGTATCTCGCCCAGACTTGCAAAAGATACCGCGCGTTTACTCTCCCACATCACGGGCGGTAAATATAAGGAAATCGGCGTTGGCACAGAGCTTGAGCTTTGCGTTGAAACTGAAAAGGGAACGAAAGGTATCGACGCACTCAGCGCCGGAACACAGGATGCGGCATACCTTTGTTTGCGACTTGCACTTATATCGCTTCTTTACCGCAAGACTACTCCGCCGGTTATATACGATGAGGCGTTCTCGCGTCAGGATGATGTGCGACTTCTTGCTATGATGAAAATAGTGAGCCTCTCGGCACAAAGCATAGTTTTCACTTCAAACGGTCGTGAGGTAAGTGCTATGCAAACACTCGGAGAATTTAACCACATAAAGCTGTAATGGTTTTGAACTGTATAATATCCCCTTTTGCCGACGATAATGTTAAGCGAATAACGGCAAAGGGGGATGTTTTTTGCGAAAAGTTTTTGAATATGGAACAGTGTTTACAATAGGTGCGGTTGGGTATGCTTTAATTGAGATTTTATGGAGAGGCCATACCCATTGGACGATGGTTCTTACGGGTGGTGCATGTCTTACCCTTATCTACAAAACGGAGAAGCGATACCGTGACACACCCCGGTGGAAGCGGTGTGTCGTTGGCTCCGAGGTGATAACGCTTTTTGAGCTTGCTGTGGGATTTTTAGTGAACATACTTCTTGATTGGGCGGTGTGGGATTATTCGAGTCAGCCGCTTAATTTGTTCGGACAGATTTGTCCGATGTACTGTTTATTATGGTTTTTGCTCTGTGTCCCGGCGACGTGTTTTTGTGCGTGGTTGGGAGACTGTTTTGAAAATGGTTTTCAAAAGCAGAAAAGCGCCTTTTGATGTAGGTCGGGCGCTTTTTTTATGCGCTTCGACGTTCGGCTATGACCAAGGGATGTACAACCAGCTCGCTGCGAGTTTTACACTCCTTGGAACCCTCGCTTTGCTTGGCTATGCCAAAGGCGCTTCGTCTGCTTACAAAGTAGAAGGCTCGACAGTGGATATTGTTTGTGTACGCTGTAGAGGTCGCTGCCCCCACACAACTCGTTATTACCGTAATTACGCGCCGTTATTTTCTGCTCTAAAACCGATTTTTTTGTGCGATAAATGCTTTTTAGATGAAAACTACTTGATTTCTTCACAAAAACGCGATATAATATAGTATAAGGCGAATTTTTCGCAAAGCAAG
Source organism: Candidatus Flemingiibacterium sp. (assembly GCA_045579105.1). Taxonomy (GTDB): domain Bacteria; phylum Bacillota; class Clostridia; order Oscillospirales; family CAG-272; genus Flemingiibacterium. The sequence goes on along the minus strand of JAZNLM010000070.1, from coordinate 9,786 downwards.
GTCTATTGGAGGTCACAATTGTGAAGAAAATCACAAAGGCGGTAATCCCTGCGGCGGGGCTCGGTACTCGTATGCTCCCTATTTCCAAGTCCGTCCCCAAGGAGATGCTGCCACTCGTTGACCGGCCTGCTATAAGCGTACTCGTTGAGGAGGCTGCAAGGGCAGGCGCAGAGGATATACTTATAATCACCGGCCGCGGCAAAGAGGCTATTGAAAATTACTTCGATTTTAACGTCGAATACGAGAAGAAGTTTGCAGACTCGAGCAAGTTTGAGCAGATAGAGGAAATGCGCCGTGCTTCTTCGCCTGCAAACGTATATTTCCTTCGTCAGAAGGAAACAAAGGGTCTCGGGCATGCTGTTCTGAAGGCGAAGAGCTTTATCGGCGACGAGCCTTTTTATGTGCTTTACGGCGACGATGTTATCATTTCTGAAACCCCCATATGTACACAACTTATGGATGCTTTCGAAAAGTATGGCAAGGCGGCTTGTGGTGTTAAACCTGTTCCGATGGAGCTTGTCCGCAAATACAACTCTCTTAAGGCTGAGCCAAACGGCGACAACACTTATTACGTTACCGATATGATAGAAAAACCCAAGCCCGGCGAAGAGTTTTCTAACCTCTCTATCCTCGGTCGAGTACTTCTTACTCCCGATATATTCGAGATTCTCGAAAATACTCCTCTCGGTGCGGGCGGCGAGCTTCAACTCACCGATGCTATGTGTACTCTCGCACGCCGCCAGGGTATGACCGCCGTCGATTTCGAGGGCGAGCGTTTTGACTTTGGCTCGAAGCTCGGCTTCCTAATGGCCAACGTGAAGACGGGGATAAATCACCCTGAGGTGGGTGAGGACTTCAAGAGGTTTCTTATTGATTTTACAAAAAACCTATAAAATATAATTTTACAAGGAGTATAGTCTATGGAACGCGTATCAAAGCACAATTATTACCTTGATATAGCCCAGACTGTTGCAGAGCGAGCGACTTGCCTTCGCAAGAAATACGGCGCTATTATCGTCAAAAACGACGTTATTGTTTCCACCGGCTACAACGGTGCACCCAGAGGCCGCAAGAACTGTACGGATATTGGCTTCTGTATGCGTGACAAACTAAACATTCCGCGCGGAGAGCGCTACGAAATGTGCCGTTCGGTACACTCCGAGGCTAACGCTATAATTGCGGCTTCGCGCGAGCAGATGCTCGGCTCCACGCTCTATATGGCTGGCGTTGATGCGAAAACGGGTGAGCTTGTGGCGGATGCGTGTTCGTGTATGATGTGCAAGCGTATGATAATCAACGCAGGCATCTCCACTGTTATTATCCGCACCGGCACTGACACCTTCAATGTGGTTGACGTGCAGAGCTGGATTGACGATGACGACAGCCTTTCGGGCAAATTCGGCTATTGATGGGTTCACAGATAACTGTACGCGAGGCGACGCGCGCTGATATTGGCGCACTGTGTGTGCTTGAAGCGGAATGCTTTTCTCTTCCGTGGGGTGAAAAGGCATTTGAAGACTTTTTTTCTAACGGATGTTCACGTTGCCTTGTGGCGGAACTTAGCGGAAAGGTCGTCGGATACGTTGGCATGAACCTCATTTCGGGAGAGGGAGAGATTACTAATATCGCGGTGACCGAAGCTGCACGCGGCAATGGCGTAGCGACGCGCCTTATGGATGCGCTGTGCCTTACTGACGGACTTGTAAAGCTTATGCTCGACGTGCGCGTGTCAAATGCTCCGGCGCGCTCGCTATACGAAAAATACGGGTTTGGCGTGGACGGCGTACGAAAGAATTTTTACTCGCATCCACGCGAGGATGCGGTGCTTATGAGCCGCGAAATTACAGGCTAAAGGACGGGACTTAATGTTAATACTTGCTCTTGAAAGCTCTTGCGACGAAACTTCCGCCGCCGTTTGCGAGTTTGACGGCGACAAACGAATCGTTCGCTCTAACATAATAGCGTCGCAGATAGAAACACACAAGCTTTACGGCGGGGTCGTGCCGGAGATTGCTTCTCGCGCGCACTGCGATGCAATATCTTCGATTACATATGAGGCGCTTGAGGTTGCCGGCGTTACGCTTGGCGGTATCGACGCCGTTGCTGTAACGTCAAATCCGGGACTTATCGGCGCACTTTTAGTAGGCGTAAACTTTGCCAAAGCACTCGCTTTTGCAAACGGTAAACCGCTTATACCCGTAAATCATATTAAAGGGCACGTGGCGGCAAACTATTTCGTCCACGAGGACTTGAGACCGCCGTTTTTGGCACTTGTGGCCTCTGGCGGTCACACGTCGCTTATAAAGGTAAGCGACTACACCGAGTTTGAAACGGTGGGACGTACGCGTGACGATGCTATTGGCGAGGCGTTTGACAAGGTCGGGCGTGTTATGGGGCTTCCGTATCCTGGCGGCGCGGAAATGGACAGACTTGCTACTATTGGCAACAAGGATGCGATAAAATTTCCGTCTGCGGCGGTAGTAGGCGACAATTTAGATTTTTCCTTCAGTGGACTTAAAACCGCTGTTATAAACTATCTGCACAATTCCGAGCAAAAGGGTGAGGTAATCATCCGCGAGGACGTTGCGGCATCATTTACGAAGGCTGTGACGGCTTCTGTTGTCAAAAAGCTTGACATGGCGTGCACTGCCACGGGTATGAATAATATCGTTATTGCTGGCGGCGTTGCGGCAAATTCGCATCTTCGTGCGGCGATTGAGGCGCTTGCGAAGAAGCGTTGCGCGAAGGTATATATGCCGCCGCGTGAGCTTTGCGGCGACAATGCTGCTATGATTGCGGCGCAGGGATATTTCGAGTATTTAAAGGGCGTTCGTGCTGACACTTCGCTCAACGCAAGGGCGACGGGAAAGTAATTTTGCACCAAGCGGGTTCTGTTTGAAATGTGGAAAACCCTGTTCAAAAATGTGTGCATGCATTCAAAAAGCGACGAAAACACGCGATTTCGCGACGAAAAACGACAAACACCGAGCTTTAGGCTCTGTGGAAAACTCTGTTGATTATGTGGAAAACCACCCTATCATAAAATCTATTTTACTATGGAGAATGAGAAAATGAACAACTACGATGCAAACATCAAAGCGGCTCTGGACAAATTTGAAGCGGTTCTTCGCTCACAGCTTGAGCGCGTTGAAAAGATAAACGCGGCAAAGGATTTCGTTGATTACGAAAAACTTCCCGTACTCACCATCGGAATCTGCGGCGGCGACGGTATTGGTCCGATCATTACCAAAGCAGCACAGGACGTTCTTGAATTTTTACTTGCTGACGAAGTTAAAGCAGGCAAGGTAGTGTTCAAGGTTATCGACGGTCTTACTATTGAAAACCGCGCGGCAGTGGGCAAGGCGATTCCCGACGATGTTATGGAAGAGCTTTACAAGTGCGACGTAATCCTCAAGGGTCCGACCACCACTCCCCGTGCTGGCGATCCCTGGCCGAACATTGAGTCCGCAAACGTTGCTATGCGTAAGAACCTCGATCTCTTCGCAAATGTACGCCCCGTTAAGGTTCCCGATAAGGGCATAGACTGGACCTTCTTCCGAGAGAACACCGAGGGCAGCTATGCAGTCGGTTCGCAGGGTGTCAACGTAACCGACGATCTCGCAGTTGACTTCTGCGTTACCACTACCGAGGGTACAAACCGTATCGCACGCCTTGCGTTCGAGTATGCGCGCAAGAATAGGAAAAATCGCGTATCCATCGTTACCAAGGCTAACATTATCAAGACTACCGACGGTAAATTCCTTCGTATCTGCGAAGAAATGGCAAAGGAATATCCTGAGATTACTACCGATGAGTGGTTTATTGATATTATGACCGCGAAGCTTGTTGACGAGAAGCGCCGCACCGACTTTAAGGTGTTCGTGCTTCCTAACCTCTACGGAGATATCATCACCGACGAGGCGGCAGAGTTCCAGGGCGGTGTTGGTACCGCAGGCTCGGCCAATATCGGTAAAAAATACGCTATGTTCGAGGCTATTCACGGTTCGGCTCCCCGTATGATCAAGGAAGGTCGCGGCAAATTTGCGGATCCTTGCTCCATGCTCCGTGCCGCTGTAATGCTTCTTTCGCATATCGGCAGACAGGACGAGGCGGACAAGCTTGAGCGTGCGCTTGACTACTGCATGTACGAGGACAAGAAGTTCGTTATCACCGGTCGTGATACGGGCGCGACCTGCGACGAATTTGCGGCTTACGTAATGGATACTGTAAAGAGCCTTAAATAAGACTTTTGAAAGGAAGACAATTATGTCTATCATAAACCGTGACAAGCGTGGCGGTGTGGACGAGGCGGCAAAGGGTCGCGTTTCCGATGCGGTTATCAAGAGATTGCCGCGTTATTACCGCTATCTGCGCGAGCTTCTGCAGAACGATATCCTGCGAATTTCGTCAGGCGAGCTGTCGAAGCTTATGCACGTCACCGCGTCCCAGATACGTCAGGACCTCAACTGCTTTGGCGGATTCGGACAGCAGGGCTATGGCTATAATGTAAAATATCTATACGGCAAAATCGGCGAAATTCTTGGCGTTAACGAGAATTATACCGCTATCATCATCGGTGCGGGTAATCTCGGAAGCGCACTTGCGGCAAGCCCGATTTTCGAGCGCCGCGGAGTGAAGCTGTCTGCTCTTTTCGACAATAATCCTGCCGTTGTAGGAACAACTATTTCGGGTTATACGGTTAAGAGCACGGATGAGCTTGAAGAGTATATCGCTGAAAATAACGTTAGTATCGCTGTGCTCACGCTTACCAAGAACGCGGTTCGCGAAACTGCGGAAAAGCTCGCTGATCTTGGTATAAAGGGGCTTTGGAATTTCGCAAGCACCGAGCTTGACCTTTCGGGCAAGGGAGTTGTAGTGCAGAACGTACACATGGGCGACTCGCTTATGACGCTCTGTTACCAGCTTACAAAATAAATTCGGGGGAAGAACTAATGAGCGTGAAAAAGCTGAAAATTGAATACGGAAACAGCGTTTTTGCGCTTCCTAGTGAGAAACTGCTCTCGATGCTTCCAGCTGTTGGCGGATTTGAGTTGAAGGTTTTGCTGATTTTATCATCTGATAACTCGCTTCGGGATGATTACGGTGCGGCGTGTGAGCACGTGTGCGCGCAGCTTGACTGCACCAAGTCGGCGTTTGGAAAAGCGATTGATTTTTGGAAAAAAGCCGGCGTTATCGTCACTGCCGAAGGCGAAGCTACCAAGGATGTTGAAGCAGAACCTCAGTCTGTGAAGAAAAAAACGCTTTCCTCTGCTACGCTTCCCACGTATACCGAGGGTCAAACGGCAGAGGTTATCGAGGCTAATGCCGATCTTACTGCGGTAATTGATGCTTGTCAACAGATTTCGGGAAAGGTGTTTACTCCTGCCGATGCACAGACTATTGTGGGAATATACGACTATCTTGGTCTTAACGACACGGGATATATCGAAACTCTGTATGCATACTGCGCCTCTATGGACAAGACGGCTCCGCGCTATGTGGAAAAGGTCGCTATCAGTATGGCGGACGAGGGTATTAACACAACCGAAGCGCTTGACAAGTACATAAAGAAAAGAGAGAAGCTTGACGAGGACATCTTAAAGCTTTGCACGCTTATCGGTGCGAGTTCAAGATCACTTACGTCAAAGGAAAAGAAGTTCTTCAACTGTTGGCTTGAAGAATGGTCGATGCCGTATGAAGTTATTGAACGCGCTTTTGAGATAACAGTTGACAAGTGCGGCGGCATTAAACTGCCGTATATGAACAAAATTCTTCAGAATTGGAACAGTGAAGGGCTTCACACCATTGCGGCTGTGGACGAGTCGCTTGAGGCATATAAGAACGGTAAGGCTCTTGCGGCTCAGTCCGGGTTGAGAGCGGAAACCAATGAGTTCTTCGAGGCGGCACTTGAGCGAAGCCGCAGATATCTCGAGGGTAAAAAATCATCAGGCAGGGAGGGATAGACTTGGCATACAACAAGGAAAATTACGCTCGTATTCGTCAGGAGTATGCGGACAAAAATCTGCGTGCCAAGAAAGCGTCAGAGGCGCGTGCGAATGAGCTTCATATGCAGTATCCCGAGCTTGAAAAGATTGATAGAGTTCTTGCTGAAACCGGACTCAGCATTTTAAAAGAGGCTGCGAAGGGCAAGGATGGTCTTGAAGAGCGTATTGCGGCAATCAGGGAGAGCAACAAATCTCTGCTTGAAGCAAGAGGCGCGTATCTTGAGTCGATAGGTTATCCTGCGGATTACACTGCGGTTAAGTACGAATGCGAAAAGTGCGGTGACACCGGCTTTATCGGTACGAAGATGTGCGAGTGCATGCGCCGTGAGCTTATACTTGCGGGTTACGAAAGTTCGGGCATCGGCGGACTTATCCGCACGCAGAGTTTTGAATCCTTCAACCTTGACTATTATAAGCGAACACCGAGTGAGCTTGCGAATATGCAGATGGTTTTTGACACCTGTAAGACGTATGTTGAGCGCTTCTCCGGGGAAAACGGCGAGAGTCTGCTTTTCTGCGGTACGACAGGACTTGGCAAGACGCACCTTTCCACCTCAATTGCGAAGGGACTCGTAGAGCGCGGTTTTGATGTTGTCTACGACAGCGCGCAGAACATTATTTCGGATTTTGAGTTCGAGCGTTTTGGCAGGGGCTACGGCGACAATACAGATTCGCGCACGGACAAGTATTTTGAGTGTGACCTGCTTATAATTGACGACCTTGGCACGGAGATTTCAAATCAGTTTACGGTGTCATGCCTTTACAATATCATCAACACGCGTATAAATCATTCTAAATCCACGCTTATCAGTACTAATCTTACGCAGGAAGAAATCCGAGAACGTTACGGAGATCGCATTACCAGCCGTCTGTTCGGCGATTTTATGGCGATGCGCTTCATGGGCAAGGATATCCGCTTGCAGAAGTTATCGTAAATAAACGAACCGCCGAGCGTTAACGCTTGGCGGTTTTTATTTAAAGAAATGTATATTAAAAAAATATTTTGAAATGCTATTGACAACGGCGAAAATGTGTGATATAATATTCGGGTAGCATATGGAGAAGTCGCCTAGTTGGTCGAGGGCGCACGATTGGAAATCGTGTAGGCCTTAACGGGTCTCGAGAGTTCGAATCTCTCCTTCTCCGCCAGGCAGAAAGCACGCAAACGCGTGCTTTCTGTTTTTCTTGTAAGATTATATACTCACAATTTTGTCGAAAAGAAAATTGAATATTTTTTACTTACACCCTTGACAAAACGGTATGCTTGTGTTATAATACTACTGTTAGTCAAATGGACCATTAGCTCAGTTGGTTAGAGCTACCGGCTCATAACCGGTCGGTCCTAGGTTCGAGTCCTAGATGGTCCACCAACCCCGAGAATTTTTCTCGGGGCTTTTTATTTGCCTCGAAAGATATTGACATATTATGCGGTGTGTGTTAAAATAAGGTTAATGAAAAATTTATCTTGGAGGTTACTATGGATAATAAGTATATCGGACACGAAAACCAATTTTACGGTGTTGAGGAAGTACGACTCGTCGGCGGCAAGGGAGACGGTATGCGACTCTATCAGGTAAGAAACGGGGCAGGGCTTGAGTTCACTGTTTCACTCGACCGCACTGCAGATATTGTAAGACTTTCATTTGACGCAGTTAACTGCGGCTATTTCTCACCCTGTGGTTTTGTTGCACCTACTTACTACGAAAAGGATGGATTCAACTTTTTAAAATCATTTACTGCAGGCTTTATTACCACCTGCGGCCTGGCAAATACCGGAACTCCTTGTGTTGACGAGGGAGAAGAGCTTCCGCAGCACGGTACTATTCATAACATTCCCGCAGAGCACGCATATTACTATATCGAAAACGAGGAGATTCACATCAAGGCGACTATCCGTGATGCACAGATTTTTGGACGCCAGCTTATCCTCGAGCGTGAATACGTTGCGCCGATTGGGAAGAACGAGCTTTACATAAACGATACTATCAAGAATATCGGTTGTCTTGAATCGCCTCTTGCAATGCTATATCACTGCAACCTTGGTTATCCTCTTCTCTGTGAGGATACCGAAATCAACATTCCTTCAGTTGAGGTTATTCCAACGGATGAGCATGCGGCGAGTGGGCTTGATAAGTGCCAGACTATGGAAAAACCGCAGTTCGGTTATCAGGAGATGTGCTACTACCACACCCTTAAAGGCACGCCCGAGATTACCGCTTACAACAAAAAGCTTGGAAAGAAGCTTACAATGTCCTATGATACGACAGAACTTCCGTATTTCTGCGAGTGGAAGGTAATGGGCGAGAGCGAGTATGTTCTCGGTATCGAGCCGGGTATTGCGCATCCATATGCGCGTAACCTCGCGCGCCGCGACGGAATCCTCGACTTCATAAAGCCCGGAGAGGTAAGACGTCAGACACTCAAGTTTACGTTTGACAGGGACTAAAGTCTGAAAACGGATAGTTTTTCGACGCGAAGTTTTGTGACTATCGCATCACCGATGCGAATTCCCTTGCGGAAACCGCCGCAAAACTTCTATAATTGTTAGAAAGGCGAGCGAAAGCTCGCCTTTTATTTTGCTCTGTGGGGATTTTGCGGATTTTTTGTAAAACCCCTTGACAGAAATAGAAAAATGTGATATTATATATCTGTTGTACAGGGGTATAGTTCAGTTGGTAGAACACCAGTCTCCAAAACTGGGTGTCGTGGGTTCGAGTCCTTCTGCCCCTGGAACAAAAAGCATCACGCTTCAGCGTGGTGTTTTTTTGTTAGCTGGAATAGGCGAAGGGCTCGAAGGGCGCGTGTTAGAAAATACCACAGTGTGGTGTTTTCCCGCGCCACAGCTCTACCCGCAGGCAGGCGAGTCCTTCTGCCGCATCACGCAGTAGCGTGGTGTTTTTTTCTTTTCAAACATTAAATTTAGATTAGAAAACTCGCGCCCTCATTGAAATGGGGTGCGTCGTGTGGTATAATGGAGGAAAGGAAGGCAGAATCAACTCTGCCAATACCGCAAAGGAGTTTATTTGATGAAAAAACAATTATCTGTTGTCTGCATTATTATTGCTTTAGTATGCAATCTTTTTTTAGCGGGATGCTCAAATAACAATCTTCCATCGCCTCAAAACGAGCTGAAAAGCGTGGAGCAGGTCTGTGAAATTCCTTACGAATTCAAAGAAATTGTTGAGAAAAATACCTTTAATGGGGTCACAGCTTTTGACGGAAGACTGCTAAAAGCAGAAATTTGCTCTACGGATGAGACGAACAGGACTGTCGTTCATCAGATCCGTATGATAGATGTGTACGGTAAAGATCTTGCCACATATACACTCAGTTCGAGCGACGCATATCAAGTAACAACACTCACTGCAACAGATGACGGCGGTTTTTTGTTCGTCCTAGGCTTTATTGACTACGCTTATAGACAAAATAAGTGGGCAAGTGATGAAGGCTTTGCTTCACGCGTGATAAAGTGTGACAAAGACGGGAACCTGCAGTTTGACACGCTGTTTGATGGAGTTGAAGGATCGGCGCTGGAATACTGTTTTGAGGAAAACGGACATTTTTACTTATTTGGAACGATAGAGACCCCAGAAACAAAAACGACCGGCGCACATTCACCGACAGATATTTATATGACGATCCTTGACCAACACGGAGAGGTTTTGAAAAGCCAATGCATCGCAGGTTCGGATTATGACAATTTAAAAGCAGCAGAAATATCCGGTAATTATTTTGTTCTGTCGGTTAGCTCACAGTCAGATGACGGAGATTTTGCCGGTTC
>JAZNLM010000069.1:0-18193 GCA_045579105.1 Candidatus Flemingiibacterium sp. | reverse complement strand
GGCTACGAATTCGTAACCGTTTCAGAGTTGCTGTATGACGATTAGTTGAGCGCATACTTTTCAGAGCAAGCGCGGTACTCGTCCATAAAGGAGTGTTCATTTTTTAGGTCTGCAAGATACTTGTGAGTGTCGTAAGACTGCTCTGCAGCCTTAATCATACAAGCCGCAATGTTTGAGCAGTGGTCAGAAACTCGTTCGTAGTTAGTGAGAAGGTCAGAGAGAATAAAGCCAAGTTCAATAGTACACTTACCGCCCTGAAGCCGATCAATGTGCTTCTCTCTGATCTGATTTTTAAGGTCATCAATGACCTGTTCGAGAGGCTCTATATGTGTTGCTGCGTGCAGATCCTTAGCGATAAGCGCATCATAGGTGAGCTGGAGTATCTCGCTCACTGCCATCGAAATAACCTTCAGTTCCTTCTGTGCCTCAGGCGAGAAGGTAATTCCCTTTTCGGTCATTTCTTTTGCGGCTTCCTGAATGTTGACAGCATGGTCGCTTATGCGCTCAAGGTCGCCTATATTATGAAGCAAGCGCGTTGCAGTCTTGGAATCCTCAATGGAGAGGTTGCGAGAAGAAAGTTTAACAATGTATGTACCAAGGCGGTCTTCATATTTATCCACCTCGTTTTCAATATCGCGGATTTCCTCAGCCTCGGCCTCAGTATACTTGTCAACGAGGTTCATAGCATTGTTGATACTGCTTATAGAAAGCTCTGCCATCTTGCTCATAACGCTTACACACTGTTCAAGTGCAAATGACGGTGTTGAAAGGAATCGCTCGTCGAGAAGGGGCTGTTCTTCTGTAGCGTTTGTGCTCTTTTTCTTGGAATCCTTAATCGTGATTTCTGCAAGTTTTCCAAGGAATTTGTAGAACGGAAGGAGAAGAATTGTTGTCGCTACGTTGAAAACGGTGTGTGTGATGGCAATGGTGGTAGAGTTGACGTTCATATCACTGAACGGCAAGTCAAATATCGCATCAATTGTATAATAGGCTACAAGGAATACAACTGTACCGATTACGTTAAAATAGAAATGAACCGCCGCGGTACGCTTTGCATTTTTGCCTGCACCGATTGTTGATATCATTGCGGTGGTGGTACTACCGATGTTCTGTCCCATAATCATAGGTATTGCCGCACCGAACGGAAGTGCTCCCGTTGCCGAAATAGCTTGCATAATACCGACAGAAGCAGATGAAGACTGCATAATAGTTGTGATAACTGCACCGGCCAGCAAACCAAGTACTGGATTAGTAAACATCGCAAGAATATCAGCAAACTGCTGATTGTATTTCAAAGGAGAAAGCGCATCAGTCATCATAGTCATACCGAACATAAGCACGGCAAAACCTACGAAAATACCGCCGATATCTTTCTTACGTCCACCTTTGCAGAACATTACCAAAATTATACCGATGAAAGCAGATATAGCCGCAAGGTTATTAGCTTTGAGTAGCTGCATAACCATATTTGCGCTGTCATCACCACCCGCAAGCGTGAGTACCCATGCGGTTACGGTTGTACCGATATTAGCACCCATAATAATACCGATTGCCTGTGTAAGCTTCATTATACCAGAGTTAACGAAGCCGACGACCATAACCGTTGTTGCACCTGAGGACTGAATAACCGCGGTTACGATAGCACCGAGTAATACACCCTTAATGGGGTTACTAGTAAGTCTTTCAAGGATTCTTTCAAGTGAACCGCCTGCGCTCTTTTCAAGTCCCTTGCCCATGTAGTCCATACCGAAAAGGAACAGTGCTACGCCGCCGAAAAGTGAAAGGAAATTAAAAATACTAAGCTGTCCGCTCGGAGCATCACCGTCACTTGCTGCAATACACACCGCGCCGCATAGGAGTACAAAAAGTACTATAAGTAATGGACGGCAGCGCTTAAGTCTGTTGTTAATAACCATTGTGTTTATCTCCTATCTATCATTGTCATTATTCATATCATAAAACATAACACGTACAGTTGTTCCCACGTCCTCTCGGCTTTCAATATCAATCTCCGCGTTGTGGCGTTCAGCTACGTGCTTGACTATTGCAAGACCGAGTCCCGTGCCGCCCGTCGCTTTTGAACGCGACTTGTCAACGCGGTAAAAGCGCTCGAATATACGGCTTTGGTGCTCATTTGCAATACCGATACCCGTGTCGGATACCGTAAGTATCACAATCGCATCTCCAGGAGCGTGTGCCGGTGCGGTCACTTTTACATTGACCTCGCCGCCCTTTTTATTATATCTAATACCGTTGTCAATAAGGTTGTAAACAAGTTCGGTAAGCTCGCTCGACACTCCGAGCACATTGCTTTCTTCACCGCATACATTTACTTTGACATCGTTGTGTTTAGCACTTATTTCGAGCATATCTCGGCATTCGTTTGCAACCTTAAGAATGTCAACTACATCGAAGTTCTCGCCGTCAGAAGCTTCGTCAAGCTTTGAAAGCTTTATTATATCAGATATAAGCGCAAGCAATCGCTGGCTTTCTTTTCTGATTCGTCCCGCAAACACCTTAGTATCCTCTCCCTGTGCCATTCCCGACTCAATTATCTCGGCATAGCCTGATATCGACGTGAGCGGCGTTTTTAGCTCATGGGACACGTTCGCGGTAAACTCCTGTTTTATTCTGTCAATCTCTGAGCGTTCGGTAACGTCCAACATAAGTCCGATTCGACCGACCTGCTCTGCTGAGGAAACCACGTGGTTAACGTGAAGCTGGAGATGCTTGCCTTCTATAGTGAGATTTACAGAGTCAGCACGCTCTATACAGCCGCATATCTCCTCGATTTTGCAAATCTCGCCAACGTGCTTCCCTGTACACTCGCTTCGCGGAGTATCAGTACCAAGCCACCAATACGCGCTCTCGTTGAGCATGATAACGCGAAGGTCATTGTCTAGTATTATAAGTCCCTCGTCCATATTATTGATTATGGTTGAGAGGCGATTTTTCTCTTTTGCAACTCGCGTCAGTTGGTGTTCTATTTCACGCTGTTGGGCGTTCATCATTTCAAAAAAAGGCGCAAGCTCGCTGAATTTTTCAATATCAATTGCGTCCGGATGAGCAACACTGTGATATTCGCGCTTCATTCGATGTGTAATGTAAGAATATATAATAAGCGAGATTGATACAGCTATCGCCGCCGAAATCAGAAATGGCACCAAACAGCTTACAATGAGTAAAAGAATGTCTTTTAAGGAGCCGATTTCCCATATACTGCACATATAAATTACAGCCGAGCTAATTGGTGCGCCCACTATACACGAGAAAATAGCGGTAAGAATAAACGCCGATTTGATTGTTTTTCTCATTTATCAGTCACCAAGCTTATAACCGACACTTCTGACCGTCTTTATAACACTTCCCGCCTCACCGAGCTTTTGGCGAAGCGTTTTGATATGCATATCAACTGTTCTCGATTCGCCCTCATAGTCAAAGCCCCAAACCTCTGATAAAATGCGATCGCGGCTCATAACGATATTAGCGTTAAGAAGCAAGAATTTGAGAAGCTCGTATTCTTTATAAGTAAGGTCTACAACTTCATTGTCGACTGTAACACGGCGCGAGGAATCGTCCATATTTATCGCTCCGTACGAAAGCCACTGCTTGTCCGCACCTGTCCTAGCTGTGACATTCGAAGTACGACGAAGGAGCGCTTTTACTCGCGAAACAAGCTCCATAATACCAAAAGGCTTTGCAATATAATCATCCGCCCCCATATCGAGTCCGCGCACTTTATCAAGCTCAGTAGTTTTTGCTGTAACCATCATTATCGGCACAGATTTGGTGCGTTCTGAGGCTCTTATTTTACGAAGTATCGTAAGTCCGTCATCGCCGGGGAGCATTATATCAAGCAGTATCAGCTCAGGAAGCTCCGTTGCAAGTGCCGCCATTACGGCATCGCCGTCGGCAAAGCCCTTGACATCGTATCCGCTGTTTTTTAAGGCATAGCCTTCCATTTCGCGGATATTCTCGTCGTCTTCTACAATGAAAATCATATAAATCCTCATTTCTCTGCGAAGGCTTCTTCGCATACTTTAGTTACAATTATTCATAATCCCTAGTTATGATAGCAGTATAATGTATTGACAGAAAGTAAATCCTTGTAAAATCTTCGTAAATTCAACTCGGTATTGACAACTCACGTAAGGTGTGATATTATATATGTAAATTAAATTCAAATGTGAGCGAGGTAAGTATGTCCGACAGACGCATAATCGAAATATTCGACTCCACCCTGCGCGATGGCGCACAAGGTGAGGGTATCTCATATTCCGTACGCGACAAGCTTTGCATAATGCAAGCCCTCGATGAGTTCGGCGTTGACTATATTGAAGCTGGTAATCCCGGCTCAAATCCCAAGGATGCGGAGTTTTTTCGCCGTGCAGGAGAGCTTTCGCTTTTTAATGCAAAGCTTTGCGCCTTCGGTTCAACAAGACGTAAAGGCGTCAGTGCCGCGGAGGACAAATCTATAGAGAGCTTACTCACCGCAGGTACATCCTGCGTTAGCATATTCGGCAAATCACATCTTATGCACGCCGAGCGCGTTCTTGGTGTATCGAGTGAAGAAAACCTTGAGCTTATCGCTTCCACAATTGAATATCTCAAAAAACGTGTCAACGAAGTAATCTTCGATGCGGAGCACTTTTTCGACGGATACGCATATTCGCCCGAGCACGCAATGGCAACAGTCAAAGCGGCGTTTGAAGGCGGCGCAGACTGCGTTACACTTTGTGACACAAACGGCGGTAACCTGCCCGAGTACATAGCGGAGCTTACGAAATTAGTCAGCGAAATGTTCCCCGAAAAGCGCATTGGTATACATACTCACGATGACTCCGGACTTGCCGTAGCCGCGGCGATGTCCGCCGTAAATGCAGGTGCTTCTCTTGTGCAAGGTACATTCACCGGAATCGGTGAGCGTTGCGGAAACTGTGACCTTAGTATTATTATACCAAATTTAGTTTTAAAATGCAATATGCCGTGCACAAAAAAATTGCACAGTACCCAACCGAGCACAAATCTAGGCTCTCTTATGGAAACTGCAAGACGTATATCCGATATTTCAAACGTTGCTACACGCTCCACGAAGCCGTACACCGGAAAATCCGCATTTACTCACAAGGGCGGTATGCATATTGACGCTATCGAAAAGCTCGACGGCTCTTATGAGCATATCAATCCGAAGCTGGTAGGCAACAAACGCCGGATTCTAATATCAGAAGTTTCGGGACGTACAAGCGTTGTAGAACTCGCCAAAGCTGTAATTCCTGACCTTGAGCGCACATCTGACGAAGCAAAGCTAATTACCGAAAAGCTCAAAAAACTTGAGCACGAGGGATATCAGTTTGAAGCCGCAGATGCAAGCTTTGAGCTTCTCATCCGCAAGCTTGTGGGAAATTACAAGCCTCATTTTAATGTAGTGCTCTACAAAACCACCGATGACTTCCCTTCAACTGACGGAAAGCTTCAATCCTCGGCCATGGTGCAGATTGAGGTTGACGGCAAGAGCGAAACCACAGCTTCTCTCGGAAACGGACCTGTCAACGCGCTCGACTTGGCGCTCAAACGCGCCTTGACCGTATTCTACCCAATTCTCTCCGAGGTAACGCTTACCGACTTTAAGGTTCGTGTGCTCGAAGCCAACTCAACCACAGCGGCAAAAGTACGCGTACTTATCGAGTCAACCGACTCGCGAAAGGTGTGGACGACCGTCGGTGTGTCACACGACGTTATCGAAGCCTCGTTCATCGCCTTAGCAGATGCACTTGAATACAAGCTCTCCATGACTGACAACAATAAATAACAAAAAACTCCGCTTTAAAGCGGAGTTTTTTACTATTTCTTTTTGGTTTCCGTTATAAGTTCTCGAAATGATACCTTCACACATTCGCGGAGCTTTGCAAGTGTTTGTGAAATATACTCACGTGACTCCTCGTCCATAGAATTGTAATTCTTTATTATTGCGCGCGTATTCTTGCCGTCAAAAAGGTCGGCAAGGTCCTCAACACCTACATTTGAAAAAACAGACCAAACTGTATCGATAAACTTTTTGCGCTCATATGGAGAAAGTGAATTTATCCATTCGTTAAGCGCAACTTCGGCAAGCTGACTCGTACCGTCACGTTCCGCATCAGTTATGAAGCCACCGCCCATTATCTCCCAGTTGTACGGAATATGCTGTGCAAATCCCGTTGAACGGCTCTTGATGACGGAAAATTTTCCAGTGCGTGAGAGTATCGCGCCAACAATAGATGCGCCTGGCATATACGTACGTACCTTATCTTTGATACGTGCATACTCGTCTGAAGCCATAAAAGTTTCGCCAAATCCGGGACCGTCGAGGCTCGCTACATCGAGAATACGCTCCGTCACACCTTCAGGTGCGAATGCGGCGGCAAAGACCGCAAGGTTTCCCCCCTTTGAGTGTCCCACAACGTAAATATCACCGTCGTGTATCTGAGCTATTTTCATAAGATACTCGGCGGCACTTTTTTGAGCTGGGAGCTCATCGGAATAAGCGAGACTTAAATCCTCTTTCCAACCTACAAGACTCCAATCTGTACCCCTAAATATCACTGCGGCGCTGCCGTCAGGTAAAAACGCCGTCATCGCGGCAAACTGCTCCTCGCGCTTTTTTGAGTATTGTGACTCAAAATATCCGATGTTTATTTCAGAAAATCGCGGTGATTTTATCAGCTCTCGCAGTAGCTTCTCGTCCTTTTTGAAATGGAGAAGTGAGTGGGACGAGCCACTGTCGGTAATAACAGTCTGACGTTTGAGCGCGTTAACGCAAACATCGGCAAGCGGTGTGGGTTCAGCGGCAACAAGGTCTACGTAGGCAAGCTCTGAAAGTATCAGTCTGTCCGCATCTGTCAAAGGCACTTGTGAAAGAGAAATGTCACCGCGCCAATTAAGATAATCGAATATTCCTGCCATAAGACCTCCATCTCAGATATAACTATATGCTGCGTCAATTTCGTCACGAAAAACGCGTTGATTCCAAGCGAGGGAAAATATTCTGCAATAGGATTGCCTTCGTAGGGCGCTCTACACCAATATCCGCCTCCTGAAATGACTACTAATTATGTTTGGAATTTCAGCACTGTCTGTTACATAAGGAATATTACCCTCATTTCGGAGTTTTAATTCAAAATCACACATTTTTAAACTTCCTCGCCGAATCTTATCTGCATCTTGTCGATATCGTATTCCTCAAGAAGCACTGATGCGGCAGGAATTTTTATCTTGTTGTATTTGGAAGCGTTTGCAATCTTATCCGCGTAATTGGTGGTTACAGATACAGCCTTCTGTCCCCGCTTCATCTGCATGAGCTGTACTCCGACCGAGCTTCTCGTCGTCTTTAAAGGAACGAGCGAGGTCTTTATAGCAATAGCTCGGTGCGCATTGTTTGCAATAAGCACTTCTGTCGGTGCTGTAAGGAACACAGCACCTGCAAGCGGTACGGATTCGCAGTATGCAGATGTGAGTTTCCTGCGGTTAGTCTTGGTCTGATACGCCGAAAGCGGTACACGCACGCCCTTGCCGTTTTCAAATACAAACAGCATCTCATACTCTTCCCTGTATTCTGTAACCACAGCCATAGCCGCAACCTTTTCGCCCTCGTCAAAACCAAGCTTTGCGGGAATGTAATCTCCGAGCTGCGAAGCCTTCACGTTGTCAAAATCGTCCACTTTAGCCTTGTAGCACTGTGCCTTGTCGGAGAAAAATAAAAGCTCTGCTATATTTTCTGTGTCCTGCTCGTAAACGATTGCGTCGCCCTCTTTTAGCTTCTGCTCATCGTTTCCTCGGAGCGACTGCGGTGTTATCTTTTTGAAGTATCCGTCACGCGTGAGATATACGCGAACATTGTAGTTTTCAATCTCGCTTTCAGGCTCGTAAGTATCAATCTCATCGGGATATATAAGCTGAGTTTTTCTCGGCATACCGTATTTTTTCTTGATCTCGCGAAGCTCGTTTGCAATATGCTCACGAACCTTAAGATCATCGCCGATTACAGCTTCAAGCTCTGCAATCTCCTTTTGAAGCGACTCGATTTCTTTTATACGGTTAATGATATACTCACGGTTGAGATAACGAAGCTTTATTTCCGCGATATACTCTGCTTGGATTTCGTCAATATCAAAACCTTCCATAAGGTTCGGTACAACGTCGGCATCTCTCTCTGTTTCGCGTACGATCTTTATTGCTTTGTCAATGTCAAGAAGTATCTTACCAAGGCCGAGGAGAAGATGCAGCTTATCCTTTTTCTTCTTAAGTTCAAAGGAAAGCTCGCGGCGAACACAGTTCATCCGGAACTTTATCCATTCCTTGAGTATCTCGATAACACCGATCTGACGTGGTGTTCCGTCAATAAGCACATTAAAGTTGCAGTTAAAATTATCCTCAAGCGTGGTCATTTTGAAAAGCTTGGTCATAATCTTATCTGGATCAACGCCGCGACGAAGGTCTATGGTGAGCTTAAAGCCGGAAAGATCAATTTCATCGCGGAAATCGGTTATTTCCTTAAGCTTGCCTTCCTTAACGAGATCGGTAATGCGATTCATTATGATCTCGATAGATGTAGAGTAAGGTATTTGAGTAATGTCAATGCAGTTGTCTTTTTTATCGTAGCTGTAGCGAGAACGAAGCGTGATAGCGCCTCTGCCTGTGAGCATTATATTGCGCATTTTATCGCGATTATATATAAGATATGCTCCACCCGGAAAATCGGGAGCTTTTATAATATCAAGCATCTTCTCAACGGGCGTTTCCGGTCTGCGAAGAAGCTGTATAGCACCGTCGCAAATCTCACAAAGATTGAACGAGCAGATGTTACTCGTCATACCGACTGCAATACCGAGATTTGGCGTTACAAGCACGTTTGGGAACGTCGTCGGCAGAAGCTCCGGCTCCTTCATAGTCGCATCGTAATTGTCGACCATATCAACGGCATCTTTGTCAATTCCGCGGAAAAGCTCGGCGCAAAACGGATCAAGTTTTACTTCCGTGTAACGCGATGCTGCATACGCCATATCACGGCTGTACTGTTTACCGAATGAACCCTTTGAATCAACGAACGGGTGCAAAAGTGCCTCGTGTCCCTTGGTAAGACGCACCATCGTTTCGTATATAGCCGCGTCACCGTGCGGGTTTAACTTCATCGTCTGACCAACTACATTTGCGCTCTTTGTACGTGAGCCCGTCAAAAGGCCCATTTTGTACATAGTATAAAGCAGTTTGCGGTGGGACGGTTTCAAACCATCAATTTCGGGTATGGCGCGGTCACGTATGACATACATCGCATACGGCATAAAATTTGTCCGTATTGTGTCGGTTATCGCCTGATCTGTAATCTCGGCGGTCACACCGCTTGAAATTCGTTCAACTTCTTTTGATTTGCGTGCCATTTCCTTCTCCGTTTCGTTCTATTTTTAGTCAAGTTTTACTATACTGTGCCCTGCCGCCTTTATCATGCGGTTGTAGAGTGCAAGACCAATGCCCTTTTTGTCGGGAAGCCTAGCATAGAACACGTCGCAACCGTAAGCATCTATCTCACGAAGCCTTGCGAAAAGGCTCTGTGCCTCAGCTTCGGGTGTATGTTCACCAAGTGAAATAAGTACTGCAGATAAGCCCTCAAAAGACGGAATTTCATCTTCAAAAAGCAGGATACCCACTTTTTTAACTTTTGCTTCTTCTCCAATGTGCTCGGATATTGCATCAATATCGCCGTCAAGCAATACAACCTTTGTGTCGGGAGCATAGTGACGGTATTTCATACCCGGTGCGAGAGGACGTTCTCCTTCCTTAAGGCTGCCTATTATTGCCTTATCAAGCGTGACATCGCCGATAAGAGACAGCATTTCGAGAGTTATTTTACCCGGTCGCAAAAGCGTCATACCGCCGTCGTCTATTTTGACAATAGTAGACTCCACGCCAATATCACACGCGCCACCGCAGATTATCATATCAGCTCTGCCGTCCATATCCTCGATAACATGTTCGGGGCGTGTGGGACTGGGCTTACCCGATAAATTCGCGCTCGGTGCGGCGATTGGAACACCTGCCGCCGATATAAGGCGGCGTGCGTGCTCATTTTCGGGTACACGAACAGCAACCGTGTCAAGTCCACCCGTGACAGTGGACGGCACACACTTGCGCTTTTTCATAACGACAGTTATCGGGCCGGGCATAAATGCCTGTGCAAGCCTGTAGTAGAGCTTGTTAGTAAAGCAGTATTTTTCCGCGTCTTCAATACTCGCGAGATGTATTATAAGCGGGTTGTCTGACGGTCTTCCCTTGGCGGCGTATATTTTGGCTGAAGCCTCACGGTCAAGCGCATTTGCGCCAAGACCGTACACCGTTTCCGTCGGGAAAGCAACAAGACCGCCGGAGCGGATAATCTTTCCGCCGTCCTTAAATATTCGGTTGTTTAAAGCCTCGTCGGCGGTAAGATACTCAATTTTTGTATTCATAGCAATTTTAACTGTTTGCAAGCTTTGCCGCCGTGTCTGCGGTGGCAAGTGCTGTCAGCATTTCGTCAATATTTCCGTTGAGAAAATCCTCAAGCGAATGAAGTGTAAGTCCGATACGGTGATCTGTTATACGGCTCTGCGGATAGTTGTAGGTGCGGATACGTTCGCTTCTGTCACCCGTACCGACCTGACTCTTGCGTTCTGAAGCAATTTTAGCATCCTGCTCCGCCTGTTTCATATCATAAAGGCGTGTACGCAGAAGCTTCATAGCCTTGTCGCGGTTCTTGAATTGCGAACGCTCGTCCTGACATTCGATAACAATGCCCGTGGGTTTATGCAGAAGTCTGATTGCAGACTCGGTCTTGTTAACGTGCTGACCGCCGGCACCGCTCGATTTGATCGTTTCGATTTCAAGATCAGACTGATTTATTTCAATTTCAACGTCCTCTGCTTCAGGAAGCACCGCAACAGTTGCGGTTGAGGTCTGTATTCTTCCCTGTGACTCTGTAACGGGAACGCGCTGTACTCGGTGAACACCGGATTCAAATTTCAGACGCGAATACGCCCCCTCTCCTTCGACCATAAAGCTGACTTCCTTAAAGCCGCCAAGCTCAGTTTCATTGCAGGAGAGTATTTCGCATTTCCATCCGACAGTCGCCGCATACATCGTATACATACGGTAAAGTACATATGCAAACAAAGCTGCCTCATCTCCGCCCGCACCGCCACGGATTTCGATGATAACATTTTTATCATCGTTAGGATCGCGCGGCAAAAGAAGCACTTGGAGCTGGCGTTCAAGCACGGGTAGCTTCTCTTTAAGTGCAGAAAGCTCCTCGCGCGCCATAGCTTCCATTTCGGCATCAAGCTTTACAGAAAGCATAGCTTCAGTGTCACGGAGTTCCGCTTCGCAAGTTTTATATTCGCGGTATTTTTCGATTATTGGTGTCAGCCGCTTGTGCTCACGCATAAGCTTCGTATATCGCTCATTGTCGCATACAACCTCTGGAAGTGCGAGATCATCTGACATTTTTTCGTAATTTTCTTCAGTTATTTTGAGTTTTTCAAACATCGTTTCATTCCTAAAAAATTTATTTTATACTAAAAGCTCTATTATAAGACCGAGCAGTGCCGAGGTAACGTAAAGAATACCAAGCAGCACAAAATTCTTTTTATAATCGCGGTTTACTCTGAACAGCACAAGCATACCAATACCCGCACCTGCTGAAAGCGCCGCAGTAAGCGAGCCGAGACCAAGCGCGCCAGATGCAAAAAGCTCGGTCACGACAATGCTTGTCGAACAGCTCGGAATAAGCCCTACAAGCGCCGCAAGTAACGGTTGGAAGAGGCTGTCTGTCATAAGCACAGCGCGAAGCTTGTCCTCACTCACTAAATCGATAACCATATGGAGTATAAGCGAAGTTATGAATACAAAAGCGAACACAGACATAGAGCGTTTTAAAGCCGCAGAGAATATACCTCGGCTTGAGTCACAGTGTTCGCAGTGATGATGTTCACCAAACTCGTGCTTGTGCTCATCGTGATCGTGAGAGTGCTCGTGCGAGTGAACGTGCTCGTGCTTATCGAGCCTTGTCAATCTAAAAATGAGATCGACAAGAAAGCCGACAACAACCGCCCATATAAATTTTATAGCCAAAATAGGCAAAAACCACTTCGCCGCATCTGGATTTGCGAGAAGTATCGGAAGTGCTTCATCGCTTGTAGCAACAAAAACCGCCGCAACCGTACCCGCACTGATAAGTCGCTCGGCATATAAATTCGCTGCCGCAACGGAGAAGCCGCACTGCGGAAAAAGTCCGAGTGCTGATGCCGCCGCGATACCGTAATATTTATTTGACAAAACCGCCTTAGCCTTATTCATTGCCTTATGTTCGATAAACTCGATAATAAGATACACTGCAAAGAGCACAAAAAGCATATACCAGGTATGACGAAGCGTATGAATAAGCGCGTGGGTGAGATGAGTAAAAATTTCCTGCATTTTATCTGACGCTAAAAGCGTAAATTGTTGTGGTGTCGTACTTTTCGCCGGCGAGAAGCATTGTAGTAGGCCACTCGTCGTGATTCGGGCTATCGGGCGCGTGCTGTGTTTCAAGACAAATCGCATCATTCGCAGAAGCCTTGAATCGACCTTTCATCGGAACCTTTTCACTCAATCCGTTGCCCGAATAAAGCTGAACGCACGGTTGATCTGTGATAACGCTCATGACGCGTCCCGATTTTTCATCGAACATTTCTGCCTGCTTTTTAAGAGATCCGTCAAACTCGGTGAAGATAAAATTATGGTCATATCCACCGCCAAGCTTTATCTGTTCGTAATCTGCATCAATATCCTTGCCGATAGGCTTTGCCAATCTGAAATCGAACGGCGTTCCCTCAACAGTAGGTGTTGCACCTGTGGGAATAAGCATCGCGTCAACTTCTGTGAATTTATCGGCGTTTATAGTAAGAAACTGATCGGTCACCTTCCCGGAATTAAAACCTGTAAGATTGAAATACGAGTGGTTGGTCATATTGAGGATAGTATCCTTGTCGGATATTGCCTCGTAGTGTATCTTAAGCTCATTTTCATCGGTAAGTGTATAGGTTACCTTAACATTTAAGGTACCGGGATAGTTTTCTTCGCCGTCTTCACTGACAAGCGTAAGAACAAGTCCCTGCTCTCCGATCGCTTCAAATGGCTCTGCATCCCAAATCTTCACGTTGAAGCCTTCGCTACCACCGTGAAGATGGTTGCTATGTCTGTCGTTTATCGCAAGCTGATAGATAACACCATTCAGCGTAAATCTGGCGTTTGCAATGCGGTTGCAGTAACGTCCAACTAGTGAACCGTGATATCCGGTGTCAGCAAGATAGTCTTCAACAGTGTCAAAGCCACAGATAACGTCCGACATATCGCCATCTCTGTCAGGAATATAGAGCGAACGGAGTATGCCCCCCAAAGTAAGTATCTGCGCTTTCACACCGTTCTTGTTAGTTACGGTGTACATGTAAACGTCAGCGCCACACAACTTTTTGCCAAAAAATTCTTTCGCAATCATTGTTTTACGTCCTTATCAGCTTAATTATCATATCCGTTAGGATTCATCGTCTGCCATCTCGAGCTGTCACGGCACATATCTTCAATGCCAAACTCCGCCTTCCATCCAAGTATTCTTTCAGCCTTGGTAGGATCAGCGTAGCACTCGTCGATATCGCCGGGACGGCGTGGGGCTATCTTATAAGTGATAGTCTTGCCTGTTGCCTCTTCATACGCCTTTATGATATCGAGCACAGAATAGCCGTGACCGGTACCAACGTTGAACACGTCGCAGCCCTGATTTGTACCGAGCCAATCAAGTGCCGCAAGGTGTGCCTTTGCAAGATCAACGACGTGAATGTAGTCGCGTACGCCGGTGCCGTCGTGAGTATCGTAATCGTCGCCGAATACCGAGAGACACTCCCGCTTTCCAATTGCAACCTGCGTTATATAAGGCATAAGATTGTTCGGAATACCCGATGGATCTTCTCCGATGCGACCGGATTTGTGTGCACCGATGGGATTGAAGTAGCGGAGTATAGAGATATTCCAGTCATTGTCGGCCTTGTAGAGGTCGTTCAAAATATGCTCTATCATAAGCTTGGTTTCGCCATAAGGATTAGTGGTAGAGTTCGGGAAGTCCTCACGTATCGGTACACTTGCTGGCTTACCGTAAACGGTTGCAGACGAAGAGAATACAAGATTTTTGCAGTTGTACTTCGCCATAAGCTCGCAAAGATTAAGTGTGCTTATAAGATTGTTCTGATAATAGCGAAGCGGCATAGCACAGGATTCGCCAACAGCCTTAAGTCCTGCGAAATGAATCGCCGAGTCAATCTTCTCACTTGCAAAAACAACTTCAAGGGCAGATTTGTCGCAAAGGTCAACATTGTAGAATTTAAAAGCCTTTCCTGTTATCTCGCGGATACGGTCAAGTACCACGGGCTTGGAATTACAGAAGTTATCCGCTATAACAACCTCTTTGCCTATGTTAAGGAGCTCAACAACAGTGTGCGAGCCGATATATCCGGCACCACCGGTTACCAAAATTGACATAAGTACACCTCAAAAAAATTTTTGCTGTTAAATTATTTCCAAAGACCGTCAGGATAAATACCGGCCCTTGTCTGCGATTTCAAAAATTCAACGAAAGTGGGCTTATCCTCAGCATAAGTTACGCCGTACCATTTCGCACTCGTCTTAAGTACGCGTACATCACATTCGCCACTTTCAATACGGCTCTGCACGAGAAACGGAAGGAAGTATTCCGCTTTCATGGGATCCTTCGACGTGGGAACGCCATCAAGAAATTCCTCAAGACCTGCACGGAGCATCTTAAACACGTCAGGTGTGAAAGCCCAACAGTTCATTGAAACTATTGCATCACGCTCAAGATCGTGCCATTTATCGTCCTCGAAATACTGGATAATGCCGTCGTTCTCCTGAATCTTCGTGCGCTCAACAACATTTTTGAGATATCCACTTTCAACTTCACAGATACCGCGCGAAACATGTCCGTTTTCAGTTACGGTGTTTTCAAGTACGTAACCTGCCATAGCGAAGTGACCGCCTTCTTTAGCGTTTGACATGCAGTCGTAGAGCTGCTTGAATGCATCGCGTCCGTAGAAGTCGTCGGAGTTGATGATTGCAAACGGTTCGTTCACAACATCAGCCACCATAAGTGCCGCATGTGCAGTTCCCCACGGCTTGGTACGGCCCTCTGGAATAGAATATCCTTCGGGAATTTTATCTAGTGACTGAAAAACGTATTCGACCTTGCAAGCCCCCTCAATACGTGCACCGACTGTTTCACGGAACGCATCATAGTTTTCTTCTTTTATGATAAAAACCACCTTGTCAAAGCCGACCTTTATAGCGTCGTAAATAGAAAAATCAACTATAAATTCACCGTGCTCGGTCATAGGGTCTATCTGCTTAAGTCCGCCGTAACGGCTGCCCATGCCGGCTGCCATAATTACTAAAGTCATGATATTACTCCTTACACTCGTTCTAATTAGTCGTTTTAATTAGTCGTTTTCAATGCCCATCTGTCCCATAAGCTTTTTGTTGAATTCTTCCGCGGTATTGTAGCCCATTTTCTTCTGTCGGTTGTTCATCGCTGCAATTTCAAGTATAATTGCAAGATTTCGTCCGGGCTTTACGGGAATGGTCGTAGTCGGTATCTTTATACCAAGGATTTCCGTATATTCACATTCAAGTCCGAAGCGGTCGTACATCTTTCCCTGCACCCACGGTTCGAGATTGATTATCATATCAATTTTCTCCGTAAGCTTGACCGCACCCATACCAAATATGCGTCTTACGTCAACGATACCTATACCGCGAAGCTCAACGTAGTGTCTAATGATTTCCGGTGCACTTCCGACGAGCGTCTTTGCGGATACTCGCTTAATTTCAACGGCATCGTCCGCGATAAGACGGTGACCTCGCTTTACAAGCTCGATAGCTGTTTCAGATTTACCGACACCGGAATCGCCGAGGATAAGTACACCTTCGCCGTAAACCTCAACGAGTACGCCATGACGAGTTATTCTCGGTGCAAGCTGTACATTAAGAAATGCGATAAGCGCCGCCATAAACGAGCTGGTACTGTCTGCGGTACGAAGTATTGGTACTTCGAAATATTCGCCAAGCTCCACAAGCTCCGGAAAAACTTCAAGACCGGAAGAAATAACAACCGCAACGGGTTTGGTCTCTAAAAAATGCATTATAGAGTTCCTGCGCGTTTCGTTATCCATTGCATCAAGGTATTTGTGCTCTACCTTGCCAATTATTTGTATTCTCTGCGACTCATAGTGGTCAAAAAAACCCGCAAGCTGAAGACCGGGGCGGTTAATATCCATAAGGTGAATGAGTATCTTTTCTCCATCCTCTGGAAGATAGAATTTTTCAAGAGAAAACTCGGAAATGATTTTTGAAAGTTCAACAGTGTAGGTTTCGTTTGTTTCAAACATAGTGCCTGTACCTGGGCGAATAGCCTCGTTTTCCTTTCGTCAATAATTTAGATATAATTATACAAAGTATATTATACTACAAAATCGAGTTATTTTCAAGTGTTTAATGGAAATTTTTGCGTGTATGAGCGAATTTTGATGCTATAATGTTACTATGTTTGGCATAAAGCTGCAATAGACTATATAACTTTGACAGTGTACTTTTTATTTCAATCAAAAATATGGCAAACATGACTTGACAAAATGCGAACTGTCTGCTATAATTTTAGTGTCATATGACTGACGGAAGTGGAATAAACCACGGGGAGTATGACCGATGTGTGCCGACCGTCTGGGCGAATGTCCCGGATAGTGGGCATTTTTCTTTTAAAATTTCTTTTGACAAAGGAGAAAACACATGAAAGAACTCGAACTCAAATACGGTTGTAATCCTAATCAGAAGCCTGCGCGCGTTTTCATGAAAGACGGCGAGCTTCCCTTCGAGGTTTTAAACGGTCGCCCCGGATTTATCAATCTGCTCGATGCGTTTAACTCCTGGCAGCTCGTTCGTGAACTTAAGGAAGCAACGGGACTTCCTGCCGCAGCATCATTCAAGCACGTTTCGCCTGCAGGCGCGGCAGTTGCTGTACCGCTTGACGAAACTCTGGAAAAGATGTACTTCGTTGAAGGCGTAGAGCTTTCCCCTATCTGCACCGCATACATTCGTGCACGCGGCGCTGACAGAATGTCCAGCTACGGTGATTTCGTTGCGCTCTCTGACGAGTGTGACGAGCAGACTGCATCTTTCCTCGCACGTGAGGTTTCCGACGGCATTATCGCTCCTTCCTACTCCGCAAAAGCACTTGAAATTTTAAAGACAAAGCGCAAGGGAACCTACTGCGTTATCAAAATGGACACAAGCTATGCGCCTGCTGAAATCGAAACCAAGGAAGTATTCGGTATCACCTTCGAACAAGGCAGAAATAACATCAAGCTCGACAACAGCCTTTTCGAAAATGTAGTAACCGACAACAAAAGCATCCCAGATGAGGCAAAGCGCGACCTTCTCATAGCTATGATAACTCTCAAATATACCCAGTCAAACTCCGTTTGCTACGCATATGGCGGACAGGCAATCGGTATCGGCGCAGGTCAGCAGTCGCGTATCCACTGCACAAGACTAGCAGGAAACAAGGCGGACAACTGGTTTATGCGCTCCAATCCGAAGGTGCTCGCACTTCCCTTCAAGCCTGAAATCAGACGTCCCGACAGAGATAACACTATCGACGTTTACATTTCCGACGACTACCTCGATGTAATCGGGGACGATGTATGGCAGAATTACTTCACAGAACAGCCAACTCCCCTCACTCGCGAAGAAAAGCGTGCTTGGCTTGATAAGTTCAGTGGCGTTTCTCTCGGCTCTGACGCATTCTTCCCATTCGGCGACAATATTGAGCGCGCTCACAGAAGCGGCGTTTCCTACATCGTTGAGGCAGGCGGTTCCGTACGTGACGATAACGTTATCGAAACCTGCAACAAATACAACATCGCTCTCGCTATGTGTGGCATCCGTCTGTTCCACCACTAATAATTGTGAAATATAAAAAAGAGCCTGAAAAGGCTCTTTTTTGTTATTATATACCGAACAGTTGTTTATACTTTCCACTTCACGTTGCCAACAATAGCTTCTGCACGGAAGGTGCTGTTTCTCTGCTGTG
>JAZNLM010000068.1:0-7537 GCA_045579105.1 Candidatus Flemingiibacterium sp. | reverse complement strand
CCGTACTCACGAGCCTGTTCAATAGCGATCTGGAGACGCTTTACTGCGATCGGGTACTCTGCACGAACGTAAACGTAACCTTCGTCAGCACCGATTGCGTAACCTGCGATTGCCATAGCCTCGATAAGAGCGTGGGGGTCGCCCTCAAGAACCGAACGGTCCATGAATGCGCCGGGGTCACCCTCGTCGGCGTTACATACAACGTACTTCTTGTCGGAAACGGAAGCTTTTGCAAAAGCCCACTTACGTCCGGTCGGGAATCCGCCGCCGCCACGTCCGCGAAGACCGGAATCGAGGATTACCTTGATAACGTCATCGGGAGTCATTTCGGTAAGTACCTTCTGGAGAGCGAAGTAACCGTCCATAGCGATGTACTCGTCGATATTCTCGGGGTTGATAACACCGCAGTTACGGAGTGCAACGCGCTTCTGTTTCTTGTAGAACTGAGTATCGTTAAGAGATGCGTGAACATCCTTAGCCTCTGCATCGCCGGTGTCGCTGTAAACAAGACGCTCAACGATACGACCCTTGAGAAGGTGTTCCTCAACGATTTCGGGAATATCCTTTGCTTCAACTCTGGAGTAGAAGGTTCCCTCGGGATATACGATCATAATTGGGCCGAGTGCGCAAAGACCGAAGCAACCGGTCATTACTATTTTGACTTCCTCGTCAATGCCCTTTGCCTTAAGCTCTTCAGCGAGCTTGTCGCGCAGTGCGACCGAGCCGGACGAAGTACAGCCGGTACCGCCGCAAATCAATACATGAGAACGAATCATAATTGTTTTTTCCTCCTAATTATTTTGCAGCCGCGCCGATAGTATACTCGGTAACGACCTTGCCGCCCTTAATGTGCTTTTCGATAACTTCCTTGGCACGCTCTGCGGTCATCTTAACATAGGTAACCTTTTCAGCGTCCTTGGTGTAAACCTCAACAACGGGCTCATACTGGCAAATGCCGATGCAACCGGTCTGGGTTACTATAACATCATCGGAAAGACCTGCCGCGGTTATACCCTCAACGAAAGCGTTGAGTACGGGACGTGCGCCTGCTGCGATGCCGCAGGTTGCCATGCCGACAACGATTCTCGTTTCGCCCGAAGCGGTACGAAGCGCAACCTTGTCCTGCATTTTAGCCTTTATTGCTTTCAGCTCTTCAAGTGACTTCATGGTGGTTTATCCTTTCTGTATTTAGATTTAAATTTTTAACTGTTTTATTATCCGATAGCTTCATACTGTTCTCGAAGCGCACCATCTATCCACATAAGGATTTCCGGTTCACTTAAGGGGATATCCTCGCCGAGCACTTCTCTTATCTCTGCACACGAAAGTGTTACTTCGCCCTTCTCTGTTGTGTGTGTGTAAGTAAAGTTTACATCGGGCGAGCCCTGAATCAGCGTTTTCACGGTTTCGACCATATCGCCTAGAGGTATAAAATCGATGTGATGCCGTCCGAACTTTGCAGTCGTCGTAGTGCCGTGATCGGCGTGCTCTGACTCATGCTTTGAAGTTATCGTTACGTTTCCGCCCGTCATTTCTGCGAGCATTGTGAGAAATGGAATTCCGAGTCCGACCTTTCTGGTCTTTCTCGTGGTAAAGAACGGATTTGTGAGCTTTTCGACCTGCTCGACTGTCATTCCGCAGCCATTGTCCGACACAGAGAAATACAGCCACTCACCCTCTTCGGTAAGCGTTATATTTATCTCTGTGGCGCCTGCTCTAACCGAGTTCATCGTTATATCAAGCACGTAAAGCGAAAGCTCGTCCATTTTACCCTCCTATAGTCTAAGCAGGTAGTCGATAAGCCTGTTTCGTACATTCGCCGAAGAATACGGCTCATCGTCAAGCTCTATCGGGAATCCCTTCTCGGATATATCCGTGAGATAATGCGCATCCGACGACTGAAGGTGAACGAGTCCACGCTCGGTGATTATCGGATATTTTTCGCGGCATTCATTAAGACTAGCGATATCGTTAAGCTCGTATGCAGTAAATCTCGGTTCCGGCGGAAAATCGCCAAGCATCGAAATAATACCATTTGCGCTTCTGTCGATATGCGCAGGATAACAAACTCCACCGCGCTTTATTACTTCACAGTATGCTTCATCGAGCGAAATATTCACAGCGTTGATAAGAAGTATGTCTTCCTCTCCGTAAATCTCGTCATTTTCGTCGATTAAAAGCTGTCTGCCGAATATATCAGGCTTGTTCTTGATTGGGAAGCGTCGGCTTTCGACAAATTCATCGAAATCCATCGCAGATTCAAGATCGCGGAACAAACATACCGCGTGGATATCCTCGGCGGTTGTAAGCTCCATACCCGCTATCGGTATAAGCCCGTAAGCTTTTGCCATTTGCCAGAAGCTCGGGCAGTTTTTGGATGAATTGTGGTCAGTGAGTGCAACAATCTGCAAACCGTTCAGCACCGCCATACCGACGATGTTGCCGGGAGTCATATCATCATCACCGCACGGCGACAGACACGAATGAATGTGCAGATCGCAAAGATAGCGGCTCACTCCCCTTCACCCATTATAAAATTGTTAATACGAATACACAGTTCATAAGCAGAAAGCGGGGAGCTAATCATTGTAATGCCGTTTTTGTTAGCGGCTTCGAGAGCGTCCTCGGGGAGATTTACGTCCTCTGCAAGTACCACAGCAGCCGCCTCGGTAAGGCTTGCAACTGCAACTGTGTTCGTGTTCGCCATTATCGTTACGAAAAGATTGTCAGCTTCAACGTGGCTCATCGCGCGGCTGAGAAGATCTCCGACGTAAACGCCGTCAAAAATCTTATCTGTATCACCGCAGATGAGCGAGGCTTCAATGTGCCCCATAAGTTCATTCACCGTCATTGCCGTTCTCCTTCGTATCGGTGGCATTCATCTTTCCGAGCGGCTTCAAGCGGTTAAATACCGACTCGTCGCGCTTTTTCGAAAGATAGTCGTGGAATATCTGACGCATTATTACCGTACACTCGTCCACATTGGTTTCGTTCTTGACAATGTCTTCGGCAAACGCCATACAAGTCGGCGCACCACAGGAGCCGCAGTCAAGTCCGGGAAGACCGCAGTTAATCGCCTCAATTTCGCTCATCATTCTCATTGCCGTCTTGCGGTCATCCGAAAGCAAGCTGTATGGGTTATACTCGACGGTTTTTTCATTAAAATACTCATCGGGTATCCAGTCACTTGCAGGTCGGTTAGGGGAAACGGGCAGATAACGCTTAAGTGATTGCAAACGCGCCTGCGCTATATACGGATTTGCGACTGTCATCGCGCCTCCTACGCATCCGCCGTTGCACGCATTAAGCTCGACGAAATCGAGTGTGGTTATATCGGAATTGTCGATCTGGTCAAGAACGCGGATGCAGTTTTCAATGCCGTCCGCCGCAAGATAGCGATCATTTAAGATAGCGGTTGATTCACCGCCTGTGGATGCCCAGCCGATACCGATCATTCCTGAATCGGTCATATCAAGCGGTTCGTCCTCACGCTTCTTCATAACGTCGAGCAGAGCAAAATAGATGTCACGCACCGAAACGGTTGCGGAAACGTAGTTGCGCTCGCCTGCAAAAGAGTTCTTGACGTAGCTAACCTTTGCGGGACAAGGGGAAATAAATATTATGCCGATGTCCTCGGGTTTCAGTTCGGGGTGTTCCTCCATCGCCTTTTCTCTCGCGAGATATGCAGCAATATCAACGGGCGGCAATATCGGCATGATGTTCTCGCAAAGATACGGGTAATTCATACTGATAATGCGTGTTATCGCAGGACAAGCCGAGCTGAGTATCGGTTTTTTTACATCTTCACGGTTTATGTACTTGCGCGTATACGCGCTGACAAGCTCCGCTGCGCACGCAACCTCAAAAACATCGTCAAATCCGAGATCCTTGAGTCCGCGTATGATGTAACCGATATTATCAAGATTGTCAAACTGACCGTACAGCGACGGCGCCGGAAGCGCTACCGTGTACTTATAATTACCGAGGATCGACAGACTGTCGTGCGTCGCTTTTTTTGCTTTGTACGGGCAAACCCTGATGCACTCTCCGCAGTCTATACAGCGGCCGGAATTTATAACGGCTTTGCCGTCGCGAATTCGTATCGCCTCTGTGGGACAGCGCTTGAGGCAGGTTGTACAGCCCTTGCATTTGTCACGGTCAAGTGACACTGAATGCTTGTAATCTGCAGCCATAAACACCTCGATATAATTGATGTACTTTTATAGTTTAACCTTCATGGTTATTGTCGTACCTTCTCCGACCACCGTATCGATCTCCAGAGAGTCGGTATACTTTTTCATATTGGGAAGTCCCATACCTGCACCAAAACCGAGATTTCTTATGTGATCTCTGGCGGTGGAAAAACCCTCCTGCATCGCAAGCTCTACATTTGGAATACCCGGTCCTCGGTCAGATAAAGTAATAACGATTTCTTCGTCAAACACCTCCACGTCTGCGCTGCCGCCGTTTGCGTGGATAACCATGTTGATTTCTCCCTCGTACATCGCAATGGAGACCTTGCGTATGACCTCTGGCGGATAGCCGAGCTGACGCAGCTTTTTCTTAACCATTACCGACGCCGCGCCTGCAGACGAAAAGTCGGAACCGTCAACGTCGAAATGGAATTTAACTGCCTCGGACATCTTATTGCTCTGCCTTTCTCGAAAGGCCTGCCGTATAAAGTATGCCGCTCGCCTCGAAAGCACGTTTCTCTGAACGCATAACAACTATGCCACATTCCTTTGCCAGATCGATCATTTCATCTGTGGGAGTCTTACTTCTGACGAAAACGATGCAAAGCATATCCATCATATTTGCAGTGCGGATAACCTGCGGATTTACCAGTCCCGTGATAAGTACGCCCTGATCCTTAACGTAGGCAAGAACGTCGCTCATCATATCACTGCAACAAGCGGAGCAAACATCATTTTCAAGATATTCTTCGCCCGAGAGAAGCTCGGCGCCAAGAAGCTCTCTGATTTCTTTGATCTTCATACTAATTACCACTGCTTTCGCCTAGCGAAAGCTTCCTTAATTCCGGGAATTTGTGGGTGGTTTTGCACAGCAAAATCGTTGCCGCAAGGCAGCGAAAGCCGCAAAACCGCGCGTGAAAATTCATTTTCACACTGTTCTCCTGCACGTTAAGCCGTGTTTGAATGATTACTGATACTTAGCGATGATACCGGGAATATCGTCGGTAACGAGTCTGCCGTAAACTTCGTCATTCACGGTAAGTACGGGAGCAAGACCGCAAGCGCCTATGCAGCGAGTTGCATCGAGTGAGTACCTTCCGTCAGATGAAGTTTCGCCTGCGCTGATACCGATAATCTCGGAGATCTTGTCAATAAGATCACCCGAACCCTTAACGTAGCAAGCGGTACCAAGACAAACAGCGATGGAAACCTCACCCTTTGGATTAAGAGTAAACTGAGAGTAGAACGACGCGATGCCGTAAACCTCCTCCATGGGAACCTCAAGACCGAGTGATATGTGCTTGATTACTTCAGCGGGAAGATATCCGTAGATTTCCTGTGCGCCCTGAAGTACAGGCATAAGCGCACCCTTCACACCCTTATATTCAGCAATAAGCTTGTCAAGCTTTGCTTCCATCTCGGGAGTGCCCTTGAATGCAACTGTGGTCAACTTCTTTTTCATTTGCAGTGCCTATCCTCCTTAAAGGAAATAATATTATTCAGACATAATGGTATATGCAAAGATTGTTATTTTTATAACAATCGCTTGACACACTACCCCATCATGCTTACCATTACATTATACACTATAAATCGATAAAAGTCTATAGTTTTTTAAAATATTTTTCGTTTTTTACCCCTAAATTTTACGGATTTTTTGCATATAGTTTTTTATATGTAAGTTAGACCGTAAAAATCACATACTTTCATGAAGTTTATGACATGAATGATCTTCATTTTTGTGGTTCTCTCACATAAAAATTCACCGCCCGTTTTCACGGACGGCAAAAATATTAAGTTTCACTCGTATAGTACTCGTTTCCGTGAAGCGTGATGTACTCTTTTCTCGCTTCAAGATCGTCACCGAGCAGAGTTTCGAAAATACGCGCGGTTTCTTCCGCATCAGCCTCATTCACCTTGATTAGGCGGCGTGACTCGGGATTCATAGTCGTCTGCCACATCATATCAGGATCGTTTTCACCAAGTCCCTTTGAGCGCTGTATCGTGTACTTAGCGGTACCAAGTTCCTTGATTATTTCCTGTTTTTCCTGCTCGTTATACGCAAACTGGATCTTGTCCCTGCTTGTTATCTCAAACAGCGGCGACTCCGCAATGTATACCTTCCCCTTCGATATAAGCGTGGGGAGTAAACGGTAGAACATCGTCAAAATGAGCGTGCGGATCTGATATCCGTCCTCATCGGCATCGGTACAGATGATAATCTTCGACCAACGAAGCGAATCGTAATCAAACGTCGCAATATCGCCTTTTACCTTACCCTTTATTTCAACACCGCAGCCGATTACTCTGAGAAGATTGAGTATTACCTCACTCTTGAAAATCTTGTCGTAACCACTCTTCAAACAATTGAGCGTTTTACCGCGAACGGCTATTATAGCCTGAAATTCCGCCGCGCGCGAGAGTCGGCAAGACGTAAGCGCCGAGTCGCCCTCAACGATGTAAAGCTCGCGGCGTTCGGGATCTTTACTGCGGCAGCTGATAAACTTGTCCACACGGTTCGCAATATCAATCTTACCCGTAAGCTGCTTCTTGACATCAAGGCGTATTGTTTCTGCCTTTTCGCGAGAACGCTTGTTGATAAGCACTTGATTTGCCATGCGCTCGGCTTCGGTAGGATTTTCTGCGAAATATATTTCAAGACGTTGCTTTAAGAAATCCGTCATCGCTTCTGCGATAAAGGTATTAGTTATCGCCTTTTTGGTCTGGTTAGCATAAGAGGTCTGCGTTGAAAAACTGCTCGTTACAAGAACAAGGCAGTCCCTGATGTCGTCGTACGAAATCTTGCTCTCGCTCTTCGTGTACTTATTTTGTGCTTTCAGATACTTATCCACAGCGAATACAAACGCCGTGCGTACGGCCTTATCGGGCGAACCGCCGTGTTCAAGGAAGCTCGAATTGTGATAGTATTCAATAACGTTTATCGTGTTGGATATACAGAACGCAACGTCAGCCTTAAGCTTGTAGTCCTTCATATCCTCGCGGTCGCGTCCCATAGTTTCAAGATGCCACAGAACGGGCGCGGTCAGTGAGGTTTCGCCGGCAAGCTCGGCAACGTAGTCGGTGATGCCGTTTTCGTAGTAGAATACAAGCTCGTCAAACTCGCCCTCGGCGGTTTCGTACTCAAGCACGAAACGCACCTTCGGGTTGACGATAGCCTGCTTTTTCATCGTTTCGACGAAAAACTCGCGCGAAATATTTATGTCCGTAAATACCTCAAGGTCGGGCAGCCAACGCACGACCGTACCCGTACGGCGTGTCTTTTTATCAAGCGGCTCGACGATAAGGTCGGTTACGGGATAACCCTTCTTGAAGCTTATCTTGCT